>NZ_CP033221.1 GCF_004006175.1 Parasedimentitalea marina | reverse complement strand
GATGGTGGTGTTGCGCCCGGCATTGCCGCCACCGATCCATCCTTTTCAAGGACCGCGATATTGCGAATGCCATGGTTTTGGCCAGGTAATAAGCAGTGGCGAGGCCATGCAATCCACCGCCAACAATGATCACATCGTAATGCGGTTTTGGTTCGGGATCACGCCACTGACGAGTCCAGCCCTTTGGCCGGATATCCCTGCCAAAAGACATTCCATGCGGAAAATCTAGTCATTTTTGATGTCTTTCTGGCCTTAAACAGTGCTTTTCAGCACCTTGCCGGGATGTTTGAAAATCTGGCCGAAACCTTCCAGTTCATCCATGATGCCAGCGCGACGCAGGCAGGACCACATCTGCGCCTGGTTCGAGGTGATCACCGGCTTGCCTGTGGCCTGCCTCGATCTCTTCCACAACTTCCAGCGAACGCACGCCACCACAACTCAGGAAGATAACATCGGCATCCGGATGGTCGATTTCCATGGCAAATTTCTTCCAATAGGAAGGTGTCACCTGACCAAATTCAATCCCGGTTTCAAGGTTCAGACCCTGAATATCCAGAACCTCAAACCCTTCTTTCAGCAGGAATTCTGCCTCAGCGGTATTGATCTCATCCAGATAAGGTGTGCCAACCACCAGCTTCTTGGCGCCCACTCGTGCAAAGCGTCCAGAACCCCTGCACCAGGCACATCGGTTGCGCCCAAGGCGCGCCATCATGGATCTCTTTGAAGATCCGGTCTTTGCCGATCACGATAGAGCCGCTGGTGCAGCTGTAGCTCACCACGTCGGGTCTCGTATCAGGCTGAATACGGCCTGCGGCATCAGCCATGTGTTCAATATGGCGCGACAGGGTTTCATTTGTTGTGTAGTCATCCGTTTTCAGCCGGGTGATGTGCACGCCGACCCCTTCGGGTGCCATGTCGCCAAAGTCAGCCTCTGCCGCCAGATCGGTGGACATCAGGATAAATCCCAGGCGGGCGCGACAGTGCCGCCCGGCATTCATCTCGGGTTTACGAGGTTTGAGGTGATGATTTCGCCGGATTTATACATCAGATGATAACCTCTTTGATGGATTTTGGGTGATGGGTGAGCGGCTCCCAGCCATCTTCGGTAACGATAAAACTGTCGCCAACCTGGGCGCGGAACGTCTCGACAGACACCGAGCCATCGACGGCCAGCACCATGCCTGGCTGAATGATAGTGGTATCCCCGGTGACCAGCTGCGGTGCCTCCAAAAGCTAAAGCCGGTCGCCCGACCACAGCGGAACGGATACTCATAGCCCGCCCCTGAATGACCTCGGCGTATTTCGCATGAATGCTTTCAGCCGTCACACCGGGACGCAGGGCATCCAGAGCCGCTTTCTGGCTGGCCACTGCGACTTCATAGACGGCAACCTGCGCCGGATCCGGCTCGCCAATCCAGAATGTGCGATCAAAGCCCAGTTTGAAACGGTGGAAATTGGTCATCCCGCAGAAGCACAGGAATACCGGCTCGCCGTGCCGCATAATCCGGGTTGACGCACGATGATGGGTTTTACGATATCCTCGCCTGAGGCCATGATCTGCAGGAAATGAGTGTTGGGCGACATGTCCCGGTCGTCGTAATGTGCGGCCAGCAGTTCAGCTGCCTTACGTGTCCCTGCTTGGCTGGTCGCGATGGCCACTTCGAACTCTGGCACGCCGTCGCCGATTGTGGCCCGTCCTGCATTCATCATCGCAGTTGCCACCTGCCCGGCATGGCGGGCGAGTTGCAATTCTTCAGCAGATTTGATCATCCGCATTTCATTCAAGATCGGGGTGACGCTGGTGATTTTGTCTCCGTCCACCAGATCATTGACATAGGCGCGCACTGGCGGCGGCATGTTGCCCGGTTCAATCGCCACTTTATTGGCGTTTCCGACCGCATCGGGCAGCTCTTCGCGCCACTCATTGCCCATGCCGTCGTTCCACGGCGCAATCCGATCCACCCGCGCTGCTGTCTTGGCGCTGTTGAGGTCAATTGTGGGAGTGATAAGCAGAGCTGCCATCTTTGGGCACCACCAGAATGGTTGGGCGCCCGAATTCCATATGCAGGTAGTCGTAATAACCAGTCAGGTAATAGACATTATCGTCATCGGTGATCAGTGCCACATCAATGCTGGCATCTGCCAGTTTTGACTGCAAGCAACTTAGACGTTCGGTGAACATGCGGCACTTTCCCTGTACAATTGGGCAATATCTCGAATTCCAATCCAGCTTATTGCCAGAACCGCAGTTTTCAAAATGACTTCTCCTATCGAAATGTGATAACCACTAGTTATGAAAACTATCGCAGAACACTTCCCTCTAGACTATCTTCTGTTCTTTGAAGCGGTCGCCCGCCATAAGAATTTCACCCGTGCAGCAGAAGAGCTGAATGTCAGCCAAGCGGCTGTCAGCAAGCGGGTCAAATTCTTGGAAAGCTGGATGGGGGTAGAATTGGTTACGCGGCACGGCCGTGCCATCACACTAACCAAAGGGGCATAAGCTTGCAGCGAACGCTTCTGAAGCTTTAGAATATTTAGCGCTTGGCGTTGGTCAATTGCGACAAGGCAGCCATGACAAGCTGTCATTGGCGTCAAACATTGCTGTGTCGCAGTTCTGGTTAACCCCTCAAGTCAACGAATACCTGCTCAGCCGTGACGCCGTACCGGTGACCGTCACCGCCTCCAACAATGAATCCGACATTCTTAATCAGGACTACGATGTTGTGGTTTACTACGGAAACGATATTCCTTCAGGTTGGGAAGGTGAGATTCTGTTCAAGGAATTCTGGCAACCCCTTGCGGCTCCCAGCCTGATCGCCACTGATCCGACTTTAGCACTAGCACGCTACTGGATTTCGAAAAGCTGGCACTGAAATGGATCAATTGGCCCGACTTTATTGAGCTCTCCGGCTTTTCGAACTGGCTTCGGCGCCACGTGTCAACCTGGGGTCTTACGGCAGCTCTCTGGATGCGGCGATCCGGGGTAAAGGCATCGCCTTGGGCAGCGTTGATGTGCTTCGTTATGAAATCGAAGCTCAGCGTCTGGTGCCACTGGAAGGCTACACGCTCGACACTGGCGCACCTATTTCGCCATATGGCGAACCGGAACATTATCCCAACACACCGGGATTTACTGCGGGACGTCGGGATAGAGGTTTAAGGCAAGGCGGCCGTGTCACATATTTGCCCGCGTGTAGGTAGAGGCCCCAGCGCCGGATAAATTTTTCTGCGAGCGTTGCAAATTGTTTAAATGGCGAAACAAGCTCACGGACACGGGTCGGGATGGGAAAACGGATGACATATTACAATGCCGAACTCCCGCATTTATCCTACCGAATACTGACGCCAGAGGAAGTATTTTGAAAACAACGGGACGCCAGTGAGGGTAGCTGCCTGAATGAAGCCCCGATCCACTGTAATAGGGCCGCAAAATGGTCGAAAAATCTGGACCACCTCTATTCCTCAAGTTCACACTCATAAGAATTTGAATCTTCTACTGGAGCGCACCTTGCCGGGGAGATGCCAAATTGCGGAGGAAAGCGCCTGATAGGCTCGAAACCGACGAATAGCCGGTAGCCAATGCGATGCTGAGTAGCTGCAACTTCGTCTCGATGATCAATGCATGGGCTTTCTTCACCCGAATTTGCCTGTAGTAGCGGCCAGGCGTTATGCTGAGATGCGTGTTGAACAGCCGTTCAAAGTGACGAATGGATATTCCAATGCGATCAGCAATTTCAGTAGTCGCCAAAGGGTCGCAAATATGTTCTTCCATGATACTAATGGCGCGTTCTATCTGCGGATCAAACATATTGGCCAGACAGCTGACTCCTATGGGTTGCTCAACCGATCCGCTACGAACGGTTTGGATCATTAAGCGGCTGCCCAGTTCGGCCAATTCATTGCGCCCAAGGGAGTCCGCAATCAAAGAAACGGCCAATTCCAATGAGTAGCCGGTTCCTGCGGATGTTATGACGCCCCCTGAGTTTTCAGAACATCGCGTGCTGAGGGTATGGAAAAAGCCGGTTTCCTTCAAAACGCCGACATCACGCCAATGCGTGGTAACTGGATGATCTGAGGGCCTGGCAATTTTGATATAGGCCGTCGCTGCGTCCGATAAGATCGCTACCGGTCGACCGGCTCTTTGCATCGCCCGCACACGTTGCATCCATCCATTTGGGTCAACTTTCCCACCCCCGACAACTATCAGAAAATCCATCAATTGATGGTCAAATACAGCCGGTTCTGCCCTCACGATAGTGCCACAGTGCCCTTCAATCAGTCCCGGATTATCTGAAATAAACTTCCAATTGAACGTTGATTTTCCAACAACTCGGTTTGCCGCCATTAAAGTGGTCACGATCGAAGAAATTTCGAGATCAGAAAAGGCATCCTGCAAGAAGATCTCAAAGCTTATCGCTGCCCGATCTTTTGAAACGGACCGAACATTTCGGGTTGGGTATCCAATTTGACCAAGGTAATGTTCCTGTAAATGGGGCTGCCCAAGCGAGCAAACCCCAATCCCTGAATTCCAGCTGTAAAGGCGCCGCCTCGCGCCCGTTATCGGGATTAGGGCCGCATAGTTTACCGGCAACGACCCGCTAGTCCAAACAACCAATCGGACTACAAGCAGTTCGTTTCCCACACAATTTTGAGTGTGCCCCGAATCCGCTTACCCCAAATATTTTGCCATGTTTGCGACGGAGCCAGCCAAGGCCAGGATCAAACGGCTTCGCTTACTGCGCTCAAAACTGCTGCGTTCGCTGGCGCTGCGGACTACCAAACAATTCAGAGGGGTGCCCCTGTTCTTCGATCTTGCCGTCGTAGAAAAAGCAAACGCGATCCGAAATGTCGCGCGCAAACCCCATTTGGTGAGTGACCATCAACATGGTGAGGTTATGCTCGGACACCAGACCACGGATGACGTTTGTCACTTCGCCGATCACCTCGGGATCCAGTGCTGAAGTCACCTCGTCAAACAGCATCACCTTGGGGCGCATTGCCAGAGCCCGCGCAATGGCGACCCGCTGCTGTTGTCCGCCCGAAAGACGCGAAGGATGCTGATCCTTCTTGGCGATCATGCCCACCAGCTCAAGCAGTTCTTCTGACCGATCGCGCGCCTCTGCCTTGGGCAGCCCCAGAACCTGCACAGGGCCTTCCATGCAGTTTTCCAAAGCGGTCATATGTGGGAAGAGATTAAAGTGCTGAAAGCACATGCCGATGTCAGCACGGCGACTGCGCAGATGACGTTCATTTGCCAATACCAGATGATTGCCCTTTGGCATATGGGTCAACGGTTTACCATCTACATAGATCACACCGCCGTTGATTTGCTCCAGTGTCATTAGCATTCTCAGCACGGTGGTTTTTCCTGACCCGGACGGGCCAATAATCGACACCATTTCTCCTGCGTTGATGTCAAGATCGAGATCATCCAGAACGGTCAACGACCCATAGGACTTACGTACCTTGCGAAAACTCACCATCGGAGTGTTTGCACCACTCAATTCAATTGGAAAACCTGACTTATCCAGCATTAATTTAGTCCCAGTTTGCGGCGCACACGCCCTTCAACCAATCGGATTAGACCCGCTGCAGGAAGAGAGATTGCCAGGAAGATGATACCCACCATCGTGAATGGCTCGAGGAAGCGATAGTGTTCGGATCCAATCGCATTGGCGGTATGAATGAGCTCGGCAACCCCAATGACCGACAGCATCGGTGTATCTTTGAAGATGCCAACCAGGTAGTTGCCCATGCCCGCAAGGGCAGATGGAATGGCCTGTGGGATGATGACGCGACGGTATTTCTGCACGGCTGTCATATTGAGAGCGATTGCTGCCTCCCATTGCCCTTTGGGCACGCTGTCGATCCCGCCGCGGTAGACCTCGGACAAGTAGCACGCATAGTGAAGGCCAATGGCCATCATGCCTGACATCCAAGGGCTGAGGCGGATGCCAATCTGCGGACCGACATAAAAGATGAAAAAGATCTGCAGTAGCAAGGGTGTAGAGCGGATGAACTCGACCAGTTCGCGAACAACAAATGTCACGCCCCGGTAAGGGGTGCGTTGAGCAATGGCAAGAAACAGCCCCAGTACCAAGGCGATTGCATAGCCTGCGCCAGCTGCCAGCAAAGTGTTCCCTGTCGCTGTGATCAGGCGAGGAAGGATTTCCCAGGCGAAGTCCCATTTCCAGTCAAACATGATTTATGCCCTCCCCATTTTTCGTGCCATATAGTCTTCCAGCCAACGCATGAAGGGCGTCACCATGAAGCGTGCCAAGACGTAGTAGATGGCAAGCGCTATTCCAAAAGCCTGAGCAGACAGAAAGGTGGAGCTGTTGATTTGTTTCGTCTCAAACATCAGATCCGCCACCGAGATCAACGATACCAGCGCGGTTCCCTTAAGGAGTTCGATCATCAGATTTCCCCAGGGCGGCAGCATGTTGACCAAGGCCTGGGGCAGGATTATCCACCGCATGCTGCGCAGGCGTCATGTTGATAGCCAATGCAGCTTCCCATTGCCCCTTGGCAACGGAAAGAATTCCACCACGCACCAGTTCTGCCCCATAGGCGCCGATGTTCATGCCAACTGCCACATAACCGGCAGTGAACTTGTCAATCGTCACTCCAAAAGCGGCAGTACGAAGAAGATCCAATAGAGCTGTACCAGAAGTGAAGTTCCGCGAAAGATCTCGATGTAGGTAATCGCTGAAGCGCGAACCAGCTTGCTGGATGAGAGTTTCATCAGGCCCATTGAAAGGGCGATCGCCACTCCCAGTATGGTTGCCAAAATAAACTGGGCAACAGTTACCCCGGTTCCTGACACCACACGCGGCCAGTACTGTAAGACAAAATCAAAGAAGTTCATAGGTCCGCTCAGTCATCATATGCGTCAAAGGGTGGTGGGCCGCCTTGGCCCACCACAACGAGTATCAGCGGTTTGCACAGGCCCACTCAGCGGATTTTTCACCCGGCAAATGGGAGGCGGTGTAGCCATACTCTGCCACGGACGCGAGCATCTCCTCGGTACCAATATGCTTGGCTAGGGCCTCATTGAATTTGGCCATGAATTCCGCGTCCTCGTCGCGAAAGCCGATGCCAACCCAATTTTTGTCCACTCTGGCAGAGCTGTCGGATCGGTGATCTCAAAACACCTTCAGATTGCTCGGCCAGATACAGGGCTTCAAAATAAGTCAAAGCCGCCGCATCGCCCCGGCCAGCCTTCATTGCGGCAAGTGTTTCGGTTGGCCCAGGAACCTGCATGATTTGGGCATCGCTTACGCCTTCTTTGTGAGCGGCTTCAACTGTATTGGCGCCCGAGTAAAGCACCAGAGTCGCATCATCCTGTGCAACGACATCCTTGTAGTTGTTGATGTTTTGGGGTTCCCAGCAGGAACCAAGAACGCGTCCCCATAGAGCCGATTGGCTCGGAGAAGGCGATGTTCTGACAGCGGCTGTTCAAGATATATAGACCGCCAGTAATCATATCAAAGCGGTTTGCCTTGAGGCCAGGGATCAAACCACCCCATTCTGTAACGGTGGTTTCTACTTCGGTGTAGCCCATATTGGCCAGGATCCCGAGGGCGATCGCATTCACAAAGCCTTTGGCGTCGCCGTTTTCATCAGGAAAGCCCCAGATTGGAATATTCGAAAACCCAATACGGATTGGCTCGCCTGCCGCAATCCGATCTTCAAGCGGTGTAGCAAACACTGCGACCGCACTGAGAACTGTTGCGGCAACAGTGGTGCCGAGTGTCTTAAGTAGTTTACAAGTCATAGGTTCCTCCCAGAGTGAACTTGTCGTCGAGATGGAGATAGGCATCGCCCTTGCAGACTGCCTTGAGCTCTTTTGCCACGCCCCGGCGCGCGGGTCGTGAATTCCTTTTTGTTATGATTGCCTTCGAACGCTTCCTAGTCTTTGCTTGTCCTGTAGCCCATGATCCGGCGGAAGATGGGTCACTGAATTGGTCCGAACGCCGCATATTTCAGGGCAAAACGTCTTGCCCATGCCGAGTATCAATCCAGCCTATTGCCAAAATTCCGTATTTCAAAATGACCTTTCTTATCAGATTTTGATAACCCTGAGTTATGCGATGCCGCTTCATTTCTCTCTTTTTCCGCGGGAAGGCCTCTAAGCGCCGGCCAACATCCGTTTGGTTTGCGGGTCATGGAAGGAGGGCAGGTAAACAACAGTTCTGATGTTCTTTCCGACCAGCTTTGCCGAAGCCAAGGATGGTTCGAGTGGTGTAGAGCCACTGAATAAACGCATCGGTCGGTTCGGCCCTGAAGCCAGACCGCTGGTTGATATGTATCCGGTCACTTGGGGAAATTTTCCGAACGTCAACGAGGCTTTCGTGGCACATGTCGCCGGGTTGACGGCAAACAAAGCCGATGCGCTGAAAACCCATCTCACCAATCATGTGAACCGTCCAGAAGATCAGCTGCGATGGCGGCGGGTGGCCGGGGACATGTGGGACATCATTCTGCCGTCGCCGATTACCCGCCGCAGTACCGGCGCAGGAAACAGGTGATCGCAGTCAAGGATCTGCAGAAAGAGTTGTCGTTACTCTGAATTTTCAGCAAGGAACTTGATAAATAATGCACTCAACCCTTCCTTCGGGGCGTTGGGCGGCCAAACTGCAAACACGCCCACCGGGTCAGTCGACCAATCCTGTAGTACATAACGGACAGAGCCTGCAGCCTCGTCCTCCTGAGCAAGAAACTTGGGAACTATGGCTAAACCGGCACCACAGCGCGCGAGGTGATATAACGCATGCGCATCGTTCACACTGAGATGGGATGTTGGTTTCAGGACAATTGGTACTTCACCGTCTTTCTTGAATTCCAACGCCGGTTTGACTTGCGCCAATTCCACCCAATCCCAATTCTCTAGGTCTGCAGGCGATCCGGATCAGATCGTGCTTGGAGGTAAGACTGCGAAGCGATCAGGCTGCGTTTGACATCATAAAGCTTTCGAACCTTAAGGGCGCTATCCTCGAGCTCCCCATGCGAAGCGCAACATCGATGCCCTCACCGATCACCTCACGTCGGAGATCGGAAAAGTCGAGAGCGAGGCGAACACCAGGATAAGCTATGGAAAATTTGGCGATCCGTCTCACGATGGTTGACTGCGCCAAGACCGCAGGAGCAGTCACTCGTAATTCACCAGAAGGTTGCGGCGCCAGATCAGAGACGGCGTGTAGCCCTGTCTCGGCTGCGTCTATCATTTTGCGGGCGGCACCGATCAACCTTTCGCCATCGCGCGTAAGGGATAGTTTGCGGGTTGAACGGTAAAGAAGCGCGACCCCGAGTTGCGCTTCGAGTTGG
The DNA here is from genome assembly GCF_004006175.1 of Parasedimentitalea marina. Taxonomy (GTDB): domain Bacteria; phylum Pseudomonadota; class Alphaproteobacteria; order Rhodobacterales; family Rhodobacteraceae; genus Parasedimentitalea; species Parasedimentitalea marina. The sequence goes on along the minus strand of NZ_CP033221.1, from coordinate 227,699 downwards.
GTTATATGATGGCTCACGACCGATGGAGACAGACGCAACGCCTTTGCCGCCGCACGGAAGGAACCGTGATCAACCGTTTTTGCGAAGATGGCGATTTGGCGAAGTTGATCGAGCATTACTCAAGTCTTTCGAATAGTCATAATCATTTGACCTATATTATCGAACTTTGTCGTGGCGTCTATGTTCATCCTACCAGGGCCGCTCGATGTGGTCCGAGCACATGATTTTTATCGAATAGGAGGACTATTATGAAAATTCTTAAATCACTCACTCTGGGGCTTGCGCTTTTGACGATGTCGCAGCCTGCCTTGGCAGATGATAAATCAACGGTACAAGCGTTTTACGATTTCCTGAGCAACCCAGCATCCGAGGAACATGTCACAGCCTTCAATGCAGTAGTCGCGGAAGATTGGGAAAGTATCGGTGATTACTCCGGCCATACCAAGTCTAGGGCTGAATTGATCGGGCAGATAGGCGGATTTGGAAAACTGATCCCGGATCTGGACTGGTCCGTCGAAGAAATGCTTCTGGGAGATGGACGTGTCGTCGTCAGAGGCCGTGCCACCGGGACGCCAGTCGGGCCCCTGTTTGGAGTTGATGGTAAAGGAAAACAATTTGAAATCCTGAGTATCGACATTCACACGGTCGAGGACGGCAAAATTATCCGCACTTATCATGTCGAGGATTGGGCAGGCGCGCTCCGCCAATTGAGCGCTAAGTAGCAAACAAGCGGTTAGCCGAGCCATGTTAATCTCGGCTAGCCACGGACTTGCTACGCAAAAGTTCTGGTCTCTCAGCTCATGTTAGGCATCCCGCCTGTCGAAAGCCAAGGGACTTTTCCCGCCAAGGGATGAATGCCAGCTGCGCGGGTTGTAGAACCCATTGATGTATTGGAATATTGCTCCTTCTGCTTGTCCGCGGATCGCCCGTTTCTGACGCCAAATCACTTCGACTTTCAGCGATTTGAAGAAGGTCTCGACCATGGAATTGTCATAGCAATTTCCCTTGCCGCTCATTGAGAGCAAAAAGCCATGCCGTTTCAGACGTTTCTGATAGTCACCTGAACAGTATTGAAAGCCACGATCCGTATGATGGATGCAGCCTTTGGAGGAGTTTCGCAGCCCTACTGCCATGTCCAATGTCTTGATGGTCAGGTCCCGCTTCATCCGGTTACTGACAGCCCATCCAACGACCCGACGGGAGTAAAGATTGATGATCACTGCAAAATACAGCTATCCCCCGCTCATCCAGATGTAGGAAATGTCCTCAGCCAATTTTTTGATTGGGCCCGGTGGCTGAGAAATTCTGATCAAGAAAATTGAGGGCGACATTGAAAGCGTGATTGCCCCATCAGGACTTCAACCTGCCGAAACTTCACGACAAACTCTTCGGGCTTAGGTCTCTTAATAGCCATCTATTGCCCTCCGGCTTCTTAATCATTGGGGTGGACTACTTCGTTGGGGGAGGAGGCACATCCAAACCAGATCCTGTTTGTTTTTGAGCGCGTGAACAACTGGCCAATAAGGCGCTCGAACATTGCAATAGTTGCGTCCGTCAACGCTGCGATCGCAGAGAGTTTGGATCGTCGCGCAACAACCGACAAGCGCTCCAACTGCGTGCTCGGGACACCTTTGGCGGCAGAGGTCGTTCGGGATATCGTCGGCAAAGGCGGGTTTACCAATCATATCATGCGATGCGTAGATGGGGAGTTGGCTGGCGATGAACTTGCTCAAGCTGGAATTCTCTCCTTGAGGGCACGGCGGCGCTGCAATAAGGCGATGAGACCCAGCAGCAGGAAAGCAGGGAGATAGATCACTTCTTTTGGAAGCTGATCTGCAGGCGCTTGCACCGATTTAAGAACCACCGGTTCGTCTGCGTAAAAATCAAAGCCGGACATGATATCGGTGAACCGTGTGCCAAATGTTGGCTCTTCCAATCGTACTAGCCCCCCCTCATGCAGCAAGATCGCTTCTGTTGGTGACTTGATCCTCACCACTGCCATCGGTTATTGGCAAAACCAATGTTGTTTGTTTGGTTTCACCCGTGCCGAAATCTGGGCCCGATACGATTAATCTCAGGTCGCTTTCAGGTGCCGTGTTGTCCAATATTTGCGCAAGTTGCGAAGGTGGCGTCATTGTAAATGGCGGCTGTATCCGATCCACAAAAAAGCCGGGATTAAATAGCGCAAAGGCCACCACAACCAAAGCCACACTTTCATAAATGCGAGAACGGGTGAGAAACCACCCCATCGTTCCCGCCGTGAAGACAAGGATCGCGATGCTGGCGATGACAAAAGTGGCAATGCCGCCGACCCAGCCAACGTCTATCAACAACAAATCCGTGTTGAAGATAAAGACAAACGGCAAAGCCACCGTGCGCAGGCTATAAAAGAACGCCATAAACCCGGTGCGAATTGCGTCGCCACCTGATACGGCCGCAGCAGCAAAGCTAGCCAGCCCAACAGGCGGTGTAACGTCGGCCATAATTCCAAAGTAGAAAACGAACAGGTGCACCGCAATGAGTGGAACAATCAATCCACTTTGCGCACCCAATTCAACAACAACACCTGCCATCAATGATGAAACAACGATGTAGTTCGCCGTGGTGGGTAAGCCCATTCCAAGTACAAGGCTAAGCAATCCCACCATGATCAACATGAGGATCAAATTACCGCCAGACAAGAACTCAACCAAATCGGCCATCACTTGTCCGACGCCTGTCAGGGTCACAGTGCCAACAATCACTCCCGCTGTCGCGGTTGCCAGCCCAATGCCAATCATATTCCGCGCGCCGTCAATAAGACCGTTGATCAGATCAATGCCACCCGCACGTATCGAGTTGGCTATGTCGCTCTGCTTGCGGAAAATCGCCTTTAACGGGTGCTGCGTTAGGAGGATCACGAACAGCAATGCCGAGGCCCAAAACGCTGAAAGGCCGGGTGATTGTCGTTCGATCATTAAGAAGTAAACAAGCACGATAATCGGCAGTAAAAAATAGAGCCCTGCTTTGTAGATCTCCGAAATAACTGGCAATTTGATCGTTTCAGCATTCGGGTCATCTGGTTCCAAATCATCCACCCCCGACGCGAAATATAGCAGCCCAACGTAGGCCAAAAAAAGCATCAGTGACAAAACAATGCCGGACCCGTTGGGCACCAGTTTGGTAACCAAAGCCACTGGGTATTGAACCCCGTAACACAACAGCGCAAATCCCGCGAAAAACGCCCCCATGCCGCCAATTGTAGCCCCCATGCTGACCACGCGATTGCCCAATGTGGGCATATTGTTTTTCACCGCCTCCAGGTGGACAATATAGACCAGCGCAATATAGCTGATTGTGGCGGGTAAAAAGGCATGTGTGATAACTTCGACATAGGAAATTCCTACATATTCCACCATCAAAAATGCTGCCGCCCCCATCACCGGAGGCATGATCTGCCCATTAACGGAACTGGCCACCTCAACCGCGCCCGCTTTTTCGGCTGAAAAACCAACCCGACGCATCAAGGGAATGGTGAACGTACCCGTTGTAACCACATTGGCAATCGAAGACCCCGAGATCAGACCTGTGGCAGCAGAGCCAACAACAGCTGCTTTGGCCGGGCCTCCGCGCAGATGTCCCAAGGCTCCGAACGCCATTTTGATAAAGTAGTTGCCCGCGCCCGCCTTTTCTAAAAGCGCGCCAAACAGGACAAAGAGAAAGACAAATTTTGTTGAAACACCCAGTGCAATGCCGAACACACCCTCAGATGTAATCCACATATGGCTCATGGCTTTCTTTAACGAAGCACCTTTCCAACGAACGACATCCGGGATCCATTCAGATGATCCCCAGAACACATATGCCAGAAATACCAGGGCGATAATGGCCATGGCGGGGCCTAGCGAACGTCGCGCGCCCTCAAGCAACAGCAGCAGGCCGACCAGTGCAACCCATTTGTCTGTGTTATCTGCCAGACCACCGGCATCAACAATCTTTTGATAATAGAAAACCCATACAACGCGATTGCGGCACCAGCAATTCCCATGATCCAATCCTGAATGGGAACAATGTGACGAGGAGATGATTTCAGTGCTGGATAGGCCATGAAGGCCAGGAAAATGGCAAAAGCCAAATGAATTTGCCGAGAGTTATTGATCGCATCACCGGGCAATACATAGTTGGCAATCGGCGACGCCAGCAACACTTGGAAGCCCGCCCAAATCAACGCAACCATGGCAAGAAGTATGCTGACTGAGCCGCTTGGGCTCCGGGCGCCCATATCAGATGAACTGACAAGATCCTGGAGCGAGTCTTCGCTTAGACTTTCGTTGTTACCCGATACATCAACCATAGATTTTGCCCCACTAATCCGCTGGCCTCATTCGCCAACCAAAATACTATTCTGAGAATGCAGGGGCAAATACTTGCCCCTGCAAATGTTAAATCAATCAATCAGGCCTTGTTCTTTGTAATACTTCAACGCGCCGGAATGGATTGGTGCAGATAGACCTGCTGACACCATTTCCTCTTTCTTCAAGTTGGCAAACGCCGGGTGGAATTTGCGGAAGTCATCGAAGTTTTCAAAGATCGAGGACACCAACGCATAGACCGCTTCGTCCGACACTGATGCGGATGTCACAAGGGTTGCCCCAACGCCGAAAGTGGTAACATCGTCGTCTGTTCCACGGTACATGCCACCGGGAATGGTGGCGGACCGGTAGTACGCATTGTCGTTGATCAATGCTTCCACCGCTTTACCAGTCACGGGCACCAATTTGGCGTCACAAGTGGTTGCAGCTTCCGTCAAGTTACCCGATGGGTGACCCGCTGTGATGATAAATGCATCAATCTGATTATCGCAAAGAGCGCTGGATTGTTCTGCTGATTTCATCTCCGATGCCAAAGCGAAAGTATCAGTGGTCCAGCCTGTTGCGGCCATCAAAACTTCCATCGTGCCGCGCTGGCCTGACCCGGGGTTGCCGATATTTACGCGCTTGCCTACCAGATCATCAAAGCTGTCGATACCAGCGTCGGCGCGTACCATCACGTTGAACGGTTCAGCATGTACAGAAAACACGGCGCGCAAATCCTCAAACGGACCCGCAGCTTCGAACTTTGAAGTGCCGTTGTAGGCATGGTACTGCCAGTCAGACTGGGCCACGCCAAACTCCAACTCGCCTTCACGTATTGTGTTGATATTGTAGACTGAACCGCCCGTGCTTTCTACGGTACAGCGCACACCCGTTTCCTTGCGCTTTTGTTCATAAGGCGGCAAATCGATCCACCTGTTGGATAATAAACACCTGTCACGCCACCCGTGCCGATCGTCACGAACTCTTCGGCATGTGCGGTTGCACTAAACGTCAACGCAGCTGCTGCAGCATAAACTAACTTCATTTTCATGGTATCCTCCCTGTGAAAAATTGAACGCGTCTTGGTGATTTTCGGCGTTTACCATTGCCGTAGTGGCCGTTTAGGTGACCACATTGCATAGACGCGGTATTTTGTATGACGGGCATCAGTCGTCAGAAATGTTGCCCGCCAGACAATCCGTTAAGAGCTATTGAAGTTCCTCTTGATATCCAAACAGCGCCGGAAGTCCGCCGGTATGAAGCAGCACAATTTTTTGGCCGCGTTGAAGAGTTCCTCTTTCAACAAACCCAAAAGCCCTGCAAATGTTTTGGCTGTGTAAACCGGGTCAAGAAAAATGCCCTCTGTCCGCGCCATCAGTGTCAGCGCCTCACGCGCACTGTCGCCGACAAGGCCGTATCCGGGTGCAAGCGCCCCATCCCAGACATTGATGTCCTCAATCAATGGGGCCGGTTCGACATCCAGCTTCACGGCCAGTTTGCTCAGCACTTTTACCATCCGTGCCCGTTGTTGTGCCTCACCGCGGCGAACACAAATACCATAAACGGGTGCTTTTTGCCCCGCCAAATGCAGCCCGGTTAAGAACCCGCCATGGGTCGCCCCGCTGCCGGACGGAACAATCGCCGCATCAAAATCGCTGATTTGTCGGTTTAATTCGTCTCCGCAGGGCACATAGCCCATTGCACCCAAAGGGGTGGTCGATGCCCAAGTGTATAACATAGGGCGTGCGCCCTTCGGCGCGCAATTGATCGGCGCGTTCATGCAGGGCTTTGTCGGCACCCACCTCGTCTTCGCCAAGCGGATAGCTCATATGTTCGGCACCAAGAATTTTGGCGAGCAGAACATTACCTGAACTGTAATAAAGTGCGCCCATATCGGGCACCCGTTCTTCCAGTTGCAACACGGCTTTCAGCCCCAGGCGCGCGGCAGCGGCGGCGGCAGAACGGACAAAGTTTGACTGCACTGCGCCGGTGATCAGCACGGTATCCGCGCCCTGTGCGAGCGCTTCACCAAAATAGAATTCCAACTGGCGGGTTTTATTGCCGCCAAAGCTAAGCCCGGTCAGATCATCGCGTTTGAGCCAAAGGTCGATGCCCAACAGGTCGGACATTCTATCGAGACGTTCAACCGGCGTCTCTCCAGTCATAAGCTTCGCCCGTGGAAAAGCGGCCAATTTTGATGAATGTTCAATTGCTCTACCATCAAACCCTATTATCCTCCTAAATACGCTCTGCGGAAAAGCACCGTGCATGCCACAATTGAGATGATGCGTATTGCATATGTGATCGCTTTTGCGGAAGCTTCGGGCCAATCAACCGACCCAAAATGCTCCCGATGAAAGCCGCGAGTGCGAATTGCCACAGGCCTGGCACCTCGATGAAGATTGCCCAGTCCAAAAGACCGTGGAGAGCAAACGCCACGCCATAAGCGACCAACGCGACGGGCTGAACCAATCTGCGTGCTTCTTGGGCCGAACGCCCAATTGCCAACAATCCAAAACCATTAATGGCCCCGGAGTGGCCGCCCAAACAGTCGCCAGTCCTGACAGGCCAGAGACTATCTTAAAGCCGACCGGCCCGGCGTCAGATCTCTGGGGTATTAGCGTTGTAATAACCCCGATCAGCAACAATGTAGCGGTCAAAACAACACTACATTCTCTGACATATACGGATAGACAACCAAGCCTAGAACAATCCCGATCAGGCATCCGGTGATCGCGTTTTTAATCAACTTTTTCCCGAAGCCAAATGCGCGGTTCAACAGCGACGGCTGACACAAGTGTGTTTAGCCCAAGCAGCACGGGAACTGCAGTGGCGGTGCCCAGCAGAACCATCATGAGAGGTGCAACCACGATGCTAAACCCAATGCCTACTCCGACTTGAAGCGCTGCACCTGTTAGGATCGCAATGAGTAAAATAACGGCGTCTGCAAACATTTGGTGTCCTAGGGTGAAGTTGTTGACCCCATGCTATCGTCACTAATGCAGACTAAAAAATCATTTTATTGTATATGTTGATGCATTTGTGTTATCCTTTCATATGCGTATCACAGCCCGACAGATCGAAATATTTCAGATGGCTTTCCGTCAAAAATCGACGCGAAAAGCGGCGGATGCTTTATATATTTCACAGCCAGCAATCAGCAGGGTCGTCGCAGAGCTTGAAGCTGAAATGGGAGTGCCATTATTTGATAGGGCAGGGCGAAAATTCGAACCCACTGCCGCTGCACGCAGCCTATACACCGCAGTTCAGCAACATTATCAGGGGTTGGGACGCATCAAAGATACGGCAGAGCAAATTGCATCAGGAACGGGTGGGCACCTCAGAGTGGCCGCAGTGCCAGCGGTGGCGGATACACGAGTTGCCACAGCCGCCGGTATTCTAATGGCCCAATATGAGTCATTGAGAATTGATGTGGATGTCTTGAATGAACAGGCCGGCCTTGCAGCTATGCGCGAAGGGCGTGTCGATTGCGCTGTTGTTTCATCCGACCCTGGCGACCCCAATCTGGTCTGTACTCGGTTGGCAGACATTCAGCCAACTGTCATTGTTCCGCCCAACGATCCAATCGCGTCTGCGCAGAAGATTTCACCCACCGACCTCGCGGCCTGTCCACAAATCATGCTGCCCGTGGACAGCCCCTTTCGCCGAGCCGTTGAGCATATGTTTGATCGAGAGGGAGTGTCGTTTCACGTCAGAGCCGAAGCCAAAACGCAAACTGCATTGGTGAGCATGGTTGCGCAAGGTGCAGGTCGTGCCATCGTGGATGAAGGTGTACTGTCAGCATCTAAAGAAACCAAAATCGCGTCTTTAGCTTTGACGTCAGAATTAATATGGCCAATCCGAATAATCGCTTCGTCGGTGTCCCACAATATACCGGGGCTTCAACGACTCGTTGCTGAACTACAAAAAACCTAACCGTGAACGATACCAGGATCGCGTCTCATGTTGGGGTCAGGGTAGGGTGGTCGTCGCGTTTCCTCCATCATTTTTTCGCCGAACACTTCAGCGGGCGTCGTCCACCCCAGGCATTTTCGCGGCGTGTTGTTAAGGCGATCGCAGATCATCTTCATGTCGTGATCAGTCATTGAACGAATGTCGCGTTTGCGAGGCAGCCACCGGCGCGCTCTTCGATTGGTGTTCTCAACCGTGCCTTTTTGCTAGGATGAGGAGGGATCACAGAACCAGGCTTGTGTCCCAATCTCGGCCTGTAGATGCGGCCAAGAGACAAACTCGGAGCCACGGTCAAATGTGATCGACCTACAAGCGATAAGGGGCAGGTCGCGGATGGTGTTCATGATCTTGCCCAACACGGGTATCGTGCGTTTGTTCGGCTTCTTTAAGATCGCGGTAAAGCGGCTGACGCGTTCAACAAGCGAGGTCACATTCGTTTGGCCAAGCTTCTGTTTGAACAGCAGACGATCTCCCTCCCAGTGCCCGAATTGGCGGTGGTGAGCGACATCGTCCGGGCGGAACAGGATGCTGACATCCCGATGAAACTTGGGTTCTTGACGCTTCCGAGCACGCCTTGGCCTGCGGGCGACCCGGTGGGTCGGCAGATACCACCACAGATCAACACGCTGACCTTCCTTCGAGTAAATGTAGTGGTAGATCCTTCCTGGCAGACTCTGAGCGGCGCTTGTTCGTGGATCATTCGATATGCGATTTGTTCAGGCGTCCAACCATTCTTTAGCCGTTCAACCACACGTTTGGTCAGAGCTGGATATTTGATCAATTTTCGTTGTCGAGCACACCGTCCGGCTGCCACCAACTGGGCAGCAGCGCCATAATATCTGCCGCACTTTGGCATACAGGGATCAGAGAAATGATTACGCTTCAATTCTCGGAATATCGTTGATCTGCAACGTCCCAGAACGCGAGCCATCTCAATGACAAGGACCTTTGCATGTCTCCAGCGTTCCACTGCCCGGCAGTTGATTGCATAGCGAACAATGACAGGGAATTCTGCGCTGTTCTGTGATAGATAGCTGGCTATAAACGGCTCCCACACCGATTCCTGTTGTTAGATAAGCTACTGTTTCCTAACAAGAGTTGCAGTTGGAAGTAGCGCGCACTCTGTCACAATGCGCGCACCCATAATAGGGGTTATGTTAACCTTAGACGGAATTTGACCCGTCCACAGTTCCAGAAAGTGCTTTCAGATATACCTCCATGCATCGTTGCCAGTGATGCTTGCGGGTCGCTCATCATTCGCAAGCTGCCGGTCATGAGGTTTGGCTTATCCCCGCACTCTACGTTAAACTTTTCGAAGAACGATGCGATCGATCTGAAGAGATCGTGGAAGCTGCGTCTCGGCCGTCCATGCGCACGGTAGCGGTGAAAGACGAAAATCAGCAGGCTCAGGCCATGCCACTCCGATCACACGAGATGTTTGTCCGATAGCGAACACAGGTCATCAATTCTGTTCGCTCGAACTCGGCTGATTATGGAATCGTTTTGCCGCAACAGCACAGGAATGGTCGGTTGTTCGCAGAAAGATACCGCGCAGAGTTTGTCGGCGCTCTAGGCTTTCTGCCCTCTGTCCAGAACTTCAGGAAGGGTCGCACCTTCGCGGCTTGGCTGAGTCTGGTCCCACGACAACACTCAACCGGCGGCAAGGATCGGTTTGGGCGCATTACGAATGGGTCAGCGCACGCAAAGGAAGTTGCGAAGATCCTTGGCTTGCGCATAGTTTTGAGAAGTAACCGCGCATGGTTGTTACCGTTGCATTGGCGAACCGAATGGCCAGAAGGCTGCGGGCGATGACGACAAAAGAACGAACCAGAGCTTCCAAAACTCAATCCGCTCCGATGCCCATTTTATATGACGACGGACACACAACAGGAGGTCCGCATCCCTGACAGATACCTATCGGCGGCTTCATGGATAGTGCCAATGTTGTTAGAAAACGAGCTGTTGTGCTGTTGCCCAAGGATATTGAGCATTATCTCTGACCGGGTCAGTCATTGGTCATGGCAATGCGCATCTGTGGCATAACTTCAAATTGGCTGGCCCGGACCAATCCACGCGCGCCAACACCTGCGATGTGTTTATCGTTTCTCACTCTAAAGATGTTAAAATACACAGAACTGTATACCATATGGTATCCAAGTTTGTTTACAAAAATATTGACTTTCCTCTTGGCGGTTGGGAGAAGGTTGTGACAGCGGGAAAACGACAAAATGTCTTCAAATGTAAATTTTGTTTTTGAAAAAGTTTGCAGCATGGTCACCCAATTTGAGTTCAAACCGGCAGAGCATATAAACAATACTGTGCGCCCAAAAAGTTCGGTGCCAACCGAACGGCTATTCGCGGGCCACGAGCCGTTTGGGCGCAGAACGATTGCTGGTTTCCGAAGGTGGCTGCGGCTTAATTGTACCCTTATCCCCGACCTGGTTTTCTATCTATTTGAACGGCATAAAGCACTTGAAGCCAGTGCCGTTCGCTTTGCTGTGGCCCGCACAATGAAAACGCGACCATATCAAAATCATCACTGGACAGGCGACCGGGCAATCGGAAAAGCCTTATCGCAAATTTATGACCCGTTTCACTAGCGGCTAGACCACAGAAAGGTAGACTATGACTATAGAATATGGTGGAAAATCCGTTTACGGGGCGACATTGGGTATTCTTATGTTAGAGGCCCGCTTCCCACGTATACATGGTGACATTGGAAATGCGACGACTTGGCCCTTTCCGGTTCAATATCGCGTTGTTAAAGGGCTAGCCCAAATAAGATCGTACGGGCTGATCCCATGGAACTGGTGGATAAGTTCATCGACGGTGCAAAAGAGCTAGTAGAAGCTGGATGCGATGGGATCACAACCAATTGTGGTTTTCTTGCACTGACGCAGGACCGAATTTCAGAGGCCGTACCGGTTCCTGTTGCCACTTCATCGCTGATGCAAATTCCAATGGTACAGGCACTATTGCCGCCGGGTAAAAAGTTGCTGTGCTGACGATTTCCAAGGCAACATTGACGTCCAACCATTTGCGCGCCGCTGGGGTTCAGAACCCTGAAAATGTTCCAATCTTCGGTACTGATGACGGCCACACCTTTACGCGCTGTATCCTGGATGACCACGACGCAATTAATTTCGCCGAATGTCGGCAGGACATGATTGCGGCCGCAAAGAGATAGTTGAAACGGACCGTGATATTGGCGCCATCGTGTTAGAATGCACAAATATGACACCCTATGCCTACGACGTTCGCAAGGTGACGGGTCTGCCGGTGTTTTCTATCTACTCATTTGTAAAATGGTTCCAACAAGGGCTTGTTCCGGATCGTTTCAGGCTGGAATTAGATGATCCGCGCGCGGGCCTATTTTAGGTCCACGCGCAGTCATTGCCACTACAACCAACCAGTCACCTGCCCTATTCGAAATAAGGCAGGTTTTTGCTTTGCGCTGCGAACCCAGTTTGGCACAAACGGCACTATCTTGTCTTGGGAGGGTACCATCATTTCAATAAAACTTGCACCTTGGTGATTGATTGCCGCAGTGAGGGCGGTCTCAATATCATCCTCACTTGTGATACGTGCGGTCTGAAAACCAAACGCCTCGGCCAGTTTGATGTAGTCTACGGCCCCAAAATCCGTCGACCATGGCTCATCCACATCCTCCAGCAGTAACGACTCGCCTCTGATCCAGCCGAATGTATCGTTCCGCGTCAGAATGACAGTTACGTTTTTCCGCTACGTTTGATGGTCTCCATGTCACCCATGACAAAACCGAACGACCCATCTCCTGTGAAGGAAATGATCGGGCCGCTGCTGGCATGTGATGCACCCAGTGCTGCCGGAACGGAATAACCCAACGCACCCATAGAGTAATTGGTGATATACCTGCGGCCTACTTCTTTGATTGTGAGCAGGGCAGATGGATAGATTGCACTAACCCCGGTTCAGATGTTACGATTGCATCGGCTGGCAATATTTTGTCCAACGCCTGTGATAGTTTGACCGGGGAAACAGTACCTTCTGGCATTGGGATATTGGAGTTGAAAACCTTCCCCAAAGCAGTGGTCTTGATAGGATTCAGATCAATTTTGGGACGTTGTACATCAGTGTAATCGGCCTTTAGAATTTCAACCATATATTCCAAACTAGCGCGGGCATCCCCAACCAACCCGACTTTGACGGGAAAAGTGTTCCCAACGTGCGCTTCGGCAATATCGAGGTGCATAAATGTTTTCGACTTTGGATCACCGTAAAGCTTCCAGTGATCCGTCGCTGCGCTGTCAGTATTTGTTCCGATAAAGAAAATGGTATCTGCATCCCGCACGTAGCTGTTAGAGTATTCCATCCCTCCTCGGCCACCAATAACGCGTAGGGCAAGTGGGTGATTTTCAGGGATTGTGCCTTTACCCGGCGTGGTTGTCCCTACAGGGATCTGCAACATTTCCGCGAGCTCCAACAAAATGTCAGAGGCCTTTGAAATTAACCCGCCCTGCCCGCAAACAATTGCAGGTTTTTTAGCTGCTAACAGGATCTCAATGGCCGCACGGATTTTACTATGATCGGCAACGGGGCGATGTGCGGGATAGAAGCTATAATCGGGTTCGGCGTATAGGTCATCAATCTCAGCTTCGTCATGAAAGACATTAATTGGAACGCGTATATGAACAGGCGCTGGACGCCCTGAAGTGGCGACTCGAAATGCACGGCGTATCAGGAATGGAATTTCTTTGGCATTGGTAAGGACAAAGGATTCCTTGGATATACTTTCAAACAGAGCTGTCTGGTCCACGCCCGTCAGACCGTGTTTCTTGTCCTGATTGATTGGAATGTCAGAGCTGAAATAGATGATCGGAACCGAACTAAGATAGGCCTCCGTGACGCCAGGCGTGCAATGAGTGACGCCCGGACTCGGCGCTTCCAATACTGAAGGGCGACCAGTAATTTTAGCATAGGCCTCAGCTGCAAAAGAGGCCGTACGCTCATCACGCGTAAGCACATATTCGATGTCCGAATGTTCTTGCCACTCCTTATACCAACCGATTGTCGTTTCCCCAGGCAGGCCGAAGACGTGTTTGACCCCGTGGAGCTCTAACATCTTCAAGATGATCTGAGCTCCATTAAGAACTGAAACGGTCGAGTTATTCATTTTTCATTCCCGTGGGTGTGGTTTGTAAAAAAATCTGTATACAATAAGATATACAAAAGTGACCACAGGTCAACACTCTTTGCTTGAGCATTGTGACTTCATCAGCCAATTGAGTAACTTATTCACTGCAGAGAAAGTCAAAGTGGATCGTATAAGCACGTTCAAGCACTGTCCTCTTCCGACGGGAGAGTGCGACGCAAGCCTGCCTGGCTGGCTGGCAGTTGGAACCCAAACGCTGAAAACCATTATCCTGCTTGGAAAGTCGTTCAGGTGTTTCGCCTGCAGGGTCTCGATCAAACAATACCTGCGCGGAAAATTATGCCCGCCGCAAAAATAGACCGCGCTCCGACAGCAGCAATCCAGGCCCTGACCGCAGCGTTCGTGCAGCCCGATGGGGTGCATTTTATCTCAATATAAGAAATATTTGGAACGAAAGAGTCGCTTCAGATGTCAGGCTATCCCAAGCGTGCAGGCACTTTGGGCTGTTTCCTGCTGCTTGTTTCTGAGGTCTTAGCTCCCTCGCTGCGCGCGACTAAACTGAGAAGCACCGCCAAAGCCACCAGGATACCGATCACCGGATAACTTAGAAGCACAACCCACAATGGTAATCCCAAAACGGTATAGGCCAATGTCGCCACGACCACGGCCACTAACGCGCCTATCGTGAAGCCAACCCAAGCCATAGCACCCCCGAAATCTTGCTCGTTCTCAAGCTTAACACTCAATACAGTCATCGTCGCCCCCGATCACTAAACAATCAATAATAAAAGGGTGTCACAAAATGGGTTAAGATTTGGTCAAACAGAGGCGATGACGGCTACCCAAAGCCAATTCACAGCCCAGCGGCTATTGGATGCGCCAAAAACCGCTTCGGTTATACAATATCGCCACGTTCCAATATTTTCAGTTACACCGCAGCAGGACCGTAAGAAGATTAATTTGTTTCGGGTTGAGAACAACCGGTCAATTCCCTCGATTTGACCGGCTGATACGCCCCTGGCCGTGGCGGTCTACAGGGCGCTTTTGGCGACGGTGTCTATGGCGTGGTGCAGGGTTTGGGCGGCGGATCTGGGGCCCCAGATGCTGTAGTGATCGCCGCTGCTGCGACAGCTGAGCAAGCAGCCCAGATGATGAATGCCGGTGCGGGTGATGCTGCCGGATTTCATCGTTGCGGTATTGGCATTGCTGAGACGTTCCAGCACAGAGGTGCAGCCTGGCCCGGTCAGATCAAACCGGACCCAGCCGTCGGTTTGCTCGGTGATTGACGCACTGTCGCCGAGGGCCGTTTTCAGCTGCGCCGCCAGATCCTCGTGACTGGAGTGCGGTGCCTCAATCATCCATTGCTCGGGACCGATCCAAAAGGCCGACAGGCTGCCGTCACCGGTGCAGAGCCCAATGTCGGGCAGCGCAAACCCCAGCATGGCCCGGGCTTTATCGGCGGTCTGGCCGCTCTGGCCCCGCCGTGCCGTCACCGAGGCCAGCGCCCAGTCGGGGCATTCCGTCACGGTGACGCCGTTAAAGTGGTCCACCCGGGCTGACGGTCCGCCCAGGGCAGTAACTGCTGTAAGATTAATCACGAAGACGGTCCCCCTCTGGGTCTACAAAATGCGCACTGACCACTTGAACTTGCACGTCCAATCCGGTCAGCGGGCTGGTCAGCAGCAGGGTCTCGCCCAGGCGGGCGCTGCCGTTCTTCAGGAAGCCAATGCCGATCGAGCTGTTCAGGATCGGTGAATAACAGGCCGAGGTGACATAGCCCTGATCATGCGCCGCATCCACCGCATCACCTGCGGTGATCAGATGCCCGCCTGCCGTGACTTTGTCAGTGCTGTTCACCGGTTTAAAGCCGACCAGCGCCAGCGCATCCACCGGGTTCAGCCCGGCGCGCTCGGACAGGGTGTTGCCGATGCAGTCTTTCTTTTTGGACACCATCCGTCCCATGCCAAGGTTCAGCGCGGTGGTGGTGCCGTTCAGCTCGTTGCCCGCCGCGTGACCTTTTTCGATCCGCATCACGCCTAGGGCCTCGGTGCCATAGGGCACCACGTCGAATTCTTCTCCGGCCTGCATCAGCGCCCGGATCAGCGCGTCGCCATAGCGGGTGGGCACCGCAATTTCAAAGGCCAACTCGCCCGAGAACGAGATCCGGAACAACCGGGCACGTAAGCCGCCGCAGACGGTGATCTCAGCGCAGCCCATGAATGGGAATGCCTCGTTGCTGATGTCAAACGCGGGGTCGACAATCTTTTGCAGCAGGGCCCGGCTGTTGGGACCGGCCACGGCATATTGCGCCCAGGCCTCGGTGGTGGAGATCAGCTGCACATCCATATCCGGGCACAGGCATTGGTGGACAAATTCCATGTGGCGATAGACCGTGACCGCATTGGCGGTGGTGGTGGTCATCACAAAATGATCCTCGGCCAGACGTGCGGTGGTGCCGTCGTCCATGGCAATGCCATCCTCGCGCAGCATCAACCCATAGCGGGTTTTGCCCACCGGCAGTTTGGCAAAGGCATTGGCATAGACCCGGTTCAGGAAATCCGCCGCATCCGCGCCCTGGACGTCAATTTTGCCCAGGGTGGTCACATCACAGATCCCGACAGAGCCACGGGTGGCGCGGACCTCGCGGTCGACACTTTGGCGCCAATGGGTCTCGCCCTGTTGCGGGAACCACTGGGCCCGCAGCCAATTGCCGACCTCGACAAACACCGCGCCCTGTTCGGCGGCCCAGATGTGACTGGGGGTCTTGCGGGTGGGGTGGAAATCCCCCCCGCGTGAGCGGCCGCCAAGGGTGCCCATTGCCACTGGGGTATAGGGGGGGCGGAAAATGGTAGTGCCGACCTGCGGGATCGATTTGCCCGCCAGTTCGGCCATGATCGCCAGGCCGCCCATGTTCGACGTCTTGCCCTGATCCGTCGCCATGCCCAGCGTGGTATAGCGCTTCAGGTGCTCGACCGAGCGGAAGTTCTCCTGATGTGCCAGTTTGACGTCCTTGACGGTGACATCGTTTTGCTGATCCAGCCAGGCGCGGCCCTTGCCCTCGCCCACATGCCAAAAGGCCTGCAGGTTGACGGGCGCGTCTTCTGCCTGCGGCAGGGTGATTGCGGGGGCGTCAATCTCCAGCTCTTGCAGCGCCTGTACCGCCTGTTTGCTGCCACTGGCCAGTGCCGCAGCGGTTGAGAAATCGCCATTGGCGGCGCCGGCAACACTTAAGCCCGCAGGGCCATCCCCCCCCGGAACAAAAGCAGCGATCTGATCATTCCAGACCGGGCGACCGCGCTGGTGGCAGGTCATATGCACATTTGGGTTCCAGCCGCCGGAGACGCCAAGCGCGCCGCACTCAATGGTGCGTTCCGAGCCATCCGCCAGACGCAGCTGGATAAAGTTCAGCCCCAACCGGCCCGAGGTGTCGATCACCCGGGCGCCCTGGATCAGCTCGCAATCGGCCAGACGCGGCGCATCAGGACGGGTGTCGATCACGGCAGCGACGCCCACGCCTTTGGCGATCAGGTCCAGGGCGGTGCGGTGGCCATCGTCATTATTGGTAAACACCACCACTTTCTGCGCCGGAGTTGCGGCCCAGCGATTGGCATAGGCGCGCATGGATCCGGCCAGCATGATGCCGGGCCGGTCGTTGTTTTCAAAGGCAATGGGCCGCTCAATCGCCCCGGCACACAGCAGCGTGCGCTTGGCGTAGATGCGCCACAGGATCTGGCGCGGCTTGCCCGCATCCGGCGTGGCCAGATGGTCCGAGACCCGCTCGACTGCGCCGTGGATGCCGTGGTCAAAGGCGCCAATAATTGTGGTGCGCGCCATGCAACGCACATTGGGCAGCGTCTGCAGCTCTGCCATGGTCTGCGAGACCCAGTCCAGTGCAGATCCTTCGCCAATCTCAAAATTTTCCGCGTTCAGGCGACCGCCAAAGACAAAATCCTCCTCGGCCAGGATCACCTGTGCCCCGGCGCGCGCCGCCGTCAGCGCCGCCGCCAGACCGGCAGGGCCAGCGCCAACAATCAGCAGATCACAGTGCAGGAAGCCTTTGTCATAGCTATCGGGATCTTCCTGCAAGGACAGCGACCCCAGACCGGCAGCTTTGCGGATGATCGGCTCGTAGATTTTTCCCAGAAGGCCGCGGGCCACATGAAGGTCTTGTAGTAAAATCCGGCGGTCAGAAAGGTGGAGAACCGGTCGTTGATCGCCATGGCGTCGAACTTCAGCGACGGCCAGCGGTTCTGGCTATTGGCCATCAGCCCGTCAAACAATTCCGCCGTGGTGGCGCGGGTATTGGGTTCGCGGCGCGCACCGCTGCGCAGCTCGACCAGGGCGTTGGGCTCCTCGCTGCCCGAGGACAGCACCCGCGCGGACGGTGGTATTTGAACGAGCGCCCCATCAGCCGCACCCCATTGGCCAGCAGCGCCGAGGCCAGCGTGTCGCCGGGATGACCCTGATAAGACCTGCCATCAAAGGTGAAGCTCAACGTCCGGCTGCGGTCAATCTGGCCACCGGGTAATCGGTTTGGTTGTGCCATGGTCGGCGCCTCTATTTGCTGCGGCCAAGGGAGCGGGCCACATCGCGGGCCAGCTCAACCTTGGTGATTTCATGGGTGGTGGTGTCGCGTGTCACCACCACCCAGCTGCGATCGCCGGTCTCGTGGAACCACAGCTCGCGGTGCAGACCTGCGGGATTATCCCGCAGATACAGGTAGTCGTGGAACTGCTCCTGGGCATCCTCGGCCTGCCAGTCGGGCCGGTTGATCAGCGAAGCATCGCCCAGATAGGTGAACTCTTGCGCGTCGCGAGGGCCAAGAAGCGGGTGGTTGATCAGCATCTCAGGTGCTCCTCAATGCAGGTTGGGCTGGGCGCCCATGCCTTTTCATCGATCATGTGGCCACGCCGGAAACGATCAAAGCGATAGGCGGTGGCAACGTCGTGTGGGGTGTCGGTGGCCAGCAGATGGGCATAACACATGCCCGACGCCGGGATGGCCTTGAAGCCGCCGTAACACCAGCCGCCGTTGAAATAGAGCCCGTCAATATGGGTGCGATCAATGATCGGAGAGCCATCCATCGACATGTCCATGACGCCGCCCCACATGCGCAGCAGACGGGCGCGCCCCAGCGCCGGGATCAGCGCCATGCCGCTTTCGCAGACATCCTCGACCACCGGCAGATTGCCCCGCTGGGCATAAGAGTTGTAGCCGTCAATATCGCCGCCAAACACCAGCCCGCCCTTGTCGGACTGACTGCAGTAAAATGACCCGCGCCAAAGGTGATGACGCCGGGCAGAATGGGCTTTAACCCCTCCGAGACAAAGGCCTGCAAGACATGGCTTTCGATCGGCAGCCGCATATTGGCCTTGGCCATCAGCCGACCAGACGAGCCCGCAACCGCGCAGCCGACCTTACCGGCGCCAATGAACCCGCGCGAGGTTTCCACCCCTTTGCAGATCCCATCCTCAATGCGGAACCCGGTGACTTCGCAGTTCTGGATGATATCAACGCCCAGCCTGTCAGCGCCCCGGGCATAGCCCCAGGCCACCGCATCATGGCGCACCGTGCCACCGCGCCGCTGCGCCAACCCGCCCTTGATCGGGAACCGGGCGTTGTCAAAATCAAGAAACGGGTATTCCTTGCGGATCTGCTCGGTGCTCAGCAGCTCGGCATCGGCCCCGTTCAATATCATGGCATTGCCACGCCGGACAAAGGCATCGCGTTGCGCATCGCTGTGGATCAGGTTGAGAATGCCGCGCTGGCTGACCATCGCATTATAGTTCAGCTCCTGCTCCAGACCCTCCCACAGCTTCAGCGAATACTCATAAAACGGCTCGTTGCCATCCAGCATATAGTTCGAGCGGATGATCGTGGTGTTGCGGCCAACATTACCGCCGCCAATCCAGCCTTTTTCAAGCACCGCAATGCGGGACTTGGCAAAGGTCTTGGCCAGATAATACGCCGTGGCCAACCCATGCCCACCACCGCCAATAATCACAAAATCATACGAAGATTGCGGCTCAGGATCACGCCAAACAGGACCCCAGCCCCGATGACCCGTCAAAGCCTCTTTAATCACACGAAGACCTGAGTACCGCATTTAGTCTTCCCCTTTTTGATCACCGGGCGCGATGGACCCCAATGCATCAAGTAAAGGACCGGCGGTGCCCTCTCGCAGCACCTCAACGCCTACGACGATGGCATCGACCTGCTCCTGTGAAAGCCGACCTTCGGCCAAACCGCGAAACTTCTTAACCAGCTCGGCGCGGGACGGCGGATTGTCCGGTTCGCCCCAAGGCGCGGACACAAACTCTTCAAAGCTGGCATCAGCCGTAATGACCCGGATACGCGACGGATTTTGAGCCGGAAACATCGGGTCCAATAAGGCGTCATGGCGGACCACGATCTTTTCGGCCAGCGCCACGGCTTGCGGATGGTGCAGCGCCTCGTTTGACATGGGCGACAGCGCGTCTTCGCCGAGGACCGCAGCAATGGCCATACAGTAGGGCACACTATATTGCGCACTTTCCAGCGAGGGCGGGTCAGCCAGGTTGTTCAGATTTGCGGATTGCAGGAACGTCTCCACCTCGATGCTTTGAATATCAGCGACCGAAAGTCCCTGGTCGCGCAAAATCACCAACAGTCCCTCAACAGCGCTGTGACACCATCGGCAACAGGCATAGCGCTTGAAATAAGTGCGCAATATCGCGTGCGAAACAGAGTTGCCGTTCGGCGTTTTGGGGAAGCCCCCTTTGGCTAACCCTTCAAGTGCGAGCGAAGGCGTGTAACGCTCTTCGATGTCCATAGCATCGCGGCAACCAGTGAACCCTTGCTCGGCCAGGGTACTGGCCATCATGCCGGCAACAACGGACCACGGAATGGATTCCTTAACGTTCGACCCCATGTCCTGACTATGGGTCAGGTCAGCAACCCGAGGACCATGATAAACCGTCGTTGCCAATGCATGCATCAACTGCTGAGCATTCAGCCCGGCCGTTCGGGCGGCCACAACAGCAGCCCCAAGCCCAGTATAATTGCCCGTGTGATAGGATCGATGGTTTTCTGACATCCCGCCCCGGACGCACACTTCATAGCCCGCGACGACATTGGTCAACAGATCGATACCCTTGGTTTTCGGGCCACTCGTTGCCAGTGCTGCTGGAACAACTGCGGCACCCGGATGTCCGTTGGCCCGCCGGTGGCCGTCGTCAATATCAAGGCATGAAGCGGCAGCTGCGTTGGCAAAAGCGGCCCCTGTGGGATGCATCTGCCGGTCGCTGAACCACACTTTGGCCAACCCCGGTCCAAAAGTACTTTGGGCAACTGCCCGCACGCGACTTGCTCCATCCATCTGCTTGTTTAGCAATAGCGCAGGCGATAGCATCAAGAATGCAGTCTCCTGCTTTGTCCAATACATCAGCTGGCAGCTGGTCTGGGCGCAATTCAATGGCCCAGTCCGCCAGTTGTTCAGTCACCCATGTGCTCACAGTAGGGTTCCTCCGAAATTTTAAGGTTTGTTGAGATTACTTTGACTTGACCCAAAGCGGGGATGGATCGGTCTTACGAATATGCAGTTGCGACATCAGAACAGGCGCAGCGACAACAAGAGCAACAATATTGCTGGTCATGCTGGGGCCACCATCAGGATACCTGCGATAGCGATGACCCACCGCCAGATCCCCTGCATCCGTTCCAGGAAGAACCCCGAAATACCCGTTGCAATCATAACGATTCCAAGTGCACAGGTGAGCGATACATGCAGGAAAGACCACAGTGTGAAATACTCTGGCAACATGATCAGCATGGTTGGCGCATAGACAAAGACCATTGGCACGATCAACTTGCCCGTTCCCAAAGTGAACGCGCTGACACCGGTGCGAAAAGGGTTGGCTCCGGCAATCCCGGCGGCGGCATAGGCTGACGCACAGACCGGTGGAGTGATTTCCGAAATCACACCATAGTAGAGCACAAACATATGGGTCGCGAGAGGCGGCACGCCAAGTTGCGACAATGCAGGTTGAGCGACAGCAACCAACATGATGTAGAGTGCAGTTGTCGGTAATCCGGCTCCCATCAGGATACAGGCAATGGCAACCAATACCAGCGACAGAAACTGCTGGATCGAGCTTTGCGTAAAGACATCAAGCGTCGTCCAATCCAGAAGCGGGGCCAATACGGTGGCCATATCCGCTGCGCCGTTGGTTACCATAAAACCAAGACGAAAGCCGACTCCGGTTGTGTTGATAACCCCAACAACAATGCCCACAGCAGCAGAGGCAGCCCCAACGGCCAAAGCGTATTGCACACCAACGTGGCAGCTGTCGAACAGATCCCGAAAGGTTTGACGTTTGTTGCGATGCAGGGTGCCGATGATAGTAAGAGCAGCAAGAACGCCGGCCATCTGAGGACTATAGCCCTCACCAGAGTGAGGTGAAGCTTTCCAGAAAACGAACCCAAGGAAGGCCAAAGGCACTATCAGGCTGGCCGGCTTGTCGAAAGCACAAAAGCCCACCACGACACAAAGGCTAAGGCCGACAAAGGCGGCCATATTGGGTGAGTATCCCGAAAACAGCACCATAAGTAGGGCAAGCAGCGGAATAACGGTGTACCAGCCATCACGCCAAACCTGCACGAAATTCGGCAGCTGATCTTTGGTGTAAGTTGGCAGGCCAAGCCGTTTGGCGGTGAAATGCACAATCGACATCACACTGATATAGTGCATCAGTGCCGGAATGAGTGCGGCGATCACGATGGTCGTGTAGGGCACCTCAAGGTATTCTGCCATCAGGAAGGACGCCGCCCCCATGATGGGCGGAGTAATCTGCCCGCCTGCCGAGGCCGCGGCCTCGACCCCGCCAGCAAAGTGACCGGGATAGCCCATCTTCTTCATGTTAGGGATAGTCAGCGAACCGGTTGACACCGTATTGGCGATTGAACTGCCTGAAATGGTGCCAAAAAACGCCGATGACACCACCGAGACCTTGGCCGGGCCGCCCGTATAGCGCCCCGCCATGATCATCGCATTGTCGACAAAGAACTGCCCCAGCCCCATGCGCTGAGCAACCACACCGAACAGGACAAAGTGAAAGACCACTGTCGACACAACCCATAGGGTCACACCAAAAATACCTTCCGACGGGAAGTACATGTTGTTGACGAATTGCTGCCAGTTCACCCGGGATGTTTGAGGATCTGCGCAGGCATATATGGGCCAAAAAGCGCGTAGATCATGAAAATGGAAATAATAAGCGGCAAGACGAAACCAATCGTTCGCCTGGCGATTTCCAGTACCGTCAAGATTAGAATTGACCCAAAAAACACGTCTAGATTTGACGGGTTACCCTGGCGCAGCGATTGCTCGCTGATGTCAAAGCCCAGGCCCGTGAAGCCACGCCAGCTGAACCAGAGGAACAGAGCAGCGGCAATTCCTAACCCAGCCAACGCCCAATCGTAGAGCGGCACGTTGCCAGGAGCGAAGGCGCGCGGTCCGTGCCATTCCAGCGCCCGAGCGGATTTTATCAAAGGGAACCCGACAAAGATGAACAGAAACAATCCGGCCAGGTGGATGCCCATGTGAACGTGATCCACAGGCGTGCCAAATCCGGCTGTCCAGAAATGATACAGCGCAAAAATGATCGTCGCCCAATATATTACCTTGGTCAGGGTCGGACCATTGTCACGCGTGTTAAGCGAAGAATCGAATTTCTTTTCAAGCGCTTCAAGCGCCTCGGGATCAAGTTGAGAGTCAGGCGACATGATTGAGCTTTGCTATTGTTGGAAAAACTTCAGGAGAAGTCCAAATTTTTCGACAGGCCAGGAAAACTGGCGGCACCAAGGAGGAGAGACCCGGATGCCGCCAAAAGGGTGCAGATTACTTAAGCAGGCCGGCTTCTCGATAGAAACGCTCGGCTCCAGGATGCAGCGGCACTCCAATCCCTTCGACCCCTTCCAGCGCAGTCTCCAGCGTGATCGCCTTGCCTTTAGGATGGCCGTTATCCAAAAGCTTGCGCGCTGTATTCGACCACATTGCCTTGGTGATTTGGTAAACCAGTTCTTCGTCAATGTTGGCGTTGGTCACAAGCATGCCAGAGACCGCCACTGTGTTCACATCATAAGTCACGCCAGGGTATGTACCCGCCGGGATCACTGATGGGATGTAGTATGGTACAGTGGAGTTGGCCATCTTGACCTCCTCCGGTGACCAGTTGTGCAACTCCATACCCTTGGTATTGTCGAGCTGAATCAATGCAGCAACCGGTGTACCCGCCGCATAAAAGTAGGCATCCAGTTGACCATCGGCGATACGTTCGGCACTTTGAGCGTTGTTCAACTCAGCCTCATCCATATTGTCACGGGTCACATTGTAATCGGCCAACATAAGTTCGACCGCAATCTGCGTGCCAGACCCCGCCTGGGCGATACCGACGCGCTTTCCCGCAAGATCGGCCAGACTGTTGAGCGATGCGCCTTCGGACAAAACAAGATGCAGATCTTCGGGATATAAGTTTGCGATCACCCGCAAATCCGGCTTGGCGTTGCCTTCGAATTTACCCTTGCCATTGTAGGCAAAATGCAGCGTCGCAGCCCCAGATAACCCGGCTTCCATCTGTCCATTTTGAATGGCATTAACATTATGTGCCGAAGCATTGGTTGATTGCGCCATTGCCACCAGACCGGGCACACCACAGTTGCCGCCGTCATCGCACGCCCGCGATCCCGGTGGATTTGAGATGGCGTTGGCAATAATGCCACCAATGGGGAAATAGGTGCCACCTGCCCCACCGGTTCCAATCCGGAAAAATTGCATTTCCTGCGCTTGCGCTAATCCTCCTGCAAGCACAAGGCAGCCAAATGTTACTGCACCAATGGTAGATCTGATCATCATTGTAGTCCTCCCTAAAGACACTAAATACTCTTAAGTCGCGGGCACGGTTCGTCCGATTTTTCCCAATCAATTTTCACACTACAGCGTGCCGAGGCACAAAAATAATCGCAAATATTGCTACAGGCATAAATTTCCTTTATGACCCTACATCCACGCCGGAGGGTCTGCGTATGAATTTCAAACAGCTCACCGCCTTTAGAGAAGTGATGCTGACAGGTTCGATATCAGAGGCCGCTCGCAATCTGTTACGCACGCAGCCTGCTATCAGCTCGCTTATTTCTGGCATGGAGGAAGAAATCGGTGTCAAGCTGTTCGTCAGGCAGGGCGCACGGGTACATCCAACTCCGGAAGCACATTATCTTTTGATGAGGCCAATGCGATTTTGAACCGTCTGGATACGGTAAAGTCGACACTGAAAAGCATTTCCGATCTTGAAAAGGAGCCCTGCGTGTCGTGTCTATCCCTGGCCCGTCGGTCATATTTCTACCAAATCTGATTTCAGATTTTGTAGTCGGCAAACCGGGCATTCACGTCACTTTGAGTACGAGAACATCCGCTCAGACACAGCGGTCGATTGCCACACAGGAGTATGACGTCGGATTGGCCGACGTCGGTTTCGGAAAAGTAAGCGATTCCAAATTGATCAAGCATGACATCATCGAATTTCAGGGATTATGTGCGTTACCGATCAATGACCCATTGGCGCAGAAAGACGTCATCACGGCACAAGATCTAAGTGACCGACCGATGGCTGTTCCAGAGAAAACCACCCAAGCCACATTCAAATTCTTGCAGCGTTTGGCGAAGCCGATGCCCGCCTCAATTCTCGGTACGAATCAACATTTTTCATACCAAACTTCACTTATATAGAGCGTGGCCTTGCCTACGGAATTGTTGATCCATTTAGTGCAGAAAGTTATCAATATTGGCAAACGGAGAAACCGAAAATTGCATTTCGCCCTTTTAGACCCAACATTATGATGCCTTTGACAATTATGTCGCCGTTACATCGGCCCTTATCCATCGTTGCTCAAGCATTTCTGGACAAACTTTCAGCCGAGTCTTATCGCATCAAGGCAAACTGGGCGTTTTGATCTACTCTAAGGGCCGCTAAACCGAGCGGAGTTGTTGGCACAGCAACTCAACTGTTGGCGCGCTTGCTTCTGCTGCAGCTGTTACCATTCTTATCGGCAAAATGAGGTCTGCAGCGAGAGATACAGTTGCAACCGCATTTTCATCTACGTGCTGCATTACATCTTTGCTAACAACTGAGCGGCCAACGCCCTGTGCAACAATTTCAACGGCAGCGACCTGCGTGCGGGTTTCGGCACGTATCGTGATTGGCACTTTCGCTTGATCAAACATATGATCTGCCGCAATTCGAAATGGACTTGACCGGGACAAGACAGTTCAATTTGCTGAGAATTTCAAGATCACTCCGCAGGTTCGGAAACTGCTCGGCTGATCGACGGTTGCGAAACGTTTAAGGCCAAGGCCGCTTTGCGTGCGGACCGAAGCCGGTACGCCATCTGAAACAGTTCAATTTGATGGGCTGACGAGCGCATACATAACCTCAATGTATCAAAGACTACATTATTGATATTATCATTATAGTGGCTGCCGCGATAAGTGTCGGCTCAAACCATGGAGTCACCTGTATCATTTGATCTCACGCTGCTCACCATTGCTGTAGCTCTCGGCGCAATACTTCAGGTGGGTGTTGGCATTGGTTTCAGCATTGTGGCAGGTCCGCCCATGATGGTTCTGCTTGGAACGCCCGTTGCTGTTCCAGTTCTGCTGCTGCTCAATACAATCGTTTCTGCGGTTGCCACAGAGTGGCAGACTGTCCAGAGCCATTTTCGGCTAATTGCCTTGTCGATCAGCGGATGTCTGGCCGGTATCGCCCTTGGGGCGCTGACCTATGCGATTCTGTCAGAAGCCGCCATTCTTGGGATCACCGCAACGCTATTGCTATTGGGTGTCGTCACAACATTCTTTCATCTGTCAGTCAAAATCCCGGGTTTATCTCTGTTTCGGGTCTATCCGGGGTGGCCACGGTCTGGGCTGCGACACCCGGTCCTTTGATGGTCTTTGGTCTGATGGCATTGGGGCGGTCACCCTCTGACATTCGTCGATTGGTTCAGCCGATTGCCCTAGTGGCATATGGTGTTTCGCTATTGCTGCACGGGCTGTCCGGTTGGCAGCCGATCACCGAAACACCCGCCGTGCCCGCTTTTGCCGCGGCCGCGATTGTCGGCAGCCTGATTGGGCGCGCTTTCGGCCCCTATCTACCCCGTGGTTTCATCATCAATTCGGTTCGGTTGGTTTCACTGTTCGCCTGTTTAGCGCTCTACCGCCGTGCCTATTTGCTCGCATAAGGAACTCTGCCATGCATGATCCTCTACACCTAGTTTCCAAATTCCCGCAGGCGGCACTGTTGCCAAACCCAACGCCGGTAGAACGCCTGGACCGGCTATCTGACAAGTTGGGTATCGATCTTTGGATGAAACGCGACGATCTGACGGGGCTTAGTTTTGGTGGCAATAAAACCCGCCAACTGGAGTTCTATATCGGGGCGGCGCTGGCCCAAAAGCCGACACCATTTTGATCACCGGAGCCGTTCAATCAAACTTTGCCAGAACCGCAGCTGCCGCAGCTGCAAAATACGGGATGAAAGCGGTTTTGCAACTGGAGGAACGAGTTCCCGGAATGGGGCTAAGCATATTATGCTTCGGGTAACGTGCTGCTGGGCCAACTACTGGATGCAGAATATATGTCATTTCCAGAGGGTGAAAACGAAGTTGGCGCTGATGCCGCGCTAGCAGACCGCGCGGATTGATACTGTCACGCATAATCTGGCCGATCTTATGGGCATCGAACGACCCTTCGGACTGGATTCCATCCGGACGTGGGACAGTGCCCTGGCACCAGGCTATGGGCAAGTCGGTCCAAAACACACACCGCCCTCAAGTTGATGGCGCAATCCGAAGGCATTCTGTTGGACCCCGTCTATTCAGCAAAACCTTTGCCGGACTTCTTGATCTTCTGGATGCAGACCTGATCTCTCGGGGCAGAAGGTTTTGATGCTCCACACAGGCGGGGTCCCGGCCATTTTGGTTATCAGGAAGAGCTGCAAAGCACGGTGTCGTAGGGATAGCAAACCAGATGGCCTGGGCAGGCAAACCCAGACCTAGGCCATCGATGAAACAATTCTGCGATACTGCAGCCCTTCGCAATCGAATACTCCAAAACAATCCGCAGCAATTGAGCTGCCAAACCTTCTTTTGCCACCGGCAACGGTCGCGCCTCTCAACGTAACAACTAAAATCCAATATCCTTTTCATATCTACTAATGGATCAGCGTATCGCACATTATGTGACCCCCAACAGGGTTGCAGTCTAAGACACGCTGCCCTTGTCTGGATGCCCTTCAGGGCTCGAAGGACCGGAAGAGAGGGTTCATTGCTCCTGACATATGGCTTTCAGTTATTTTATCTTGCAAGCAATGCCACTAGGTGTTGATTCTGACGTTCAGCAAAAGGACACGCGATGTCGACCACACTTCCGCCCACTATGGATATGCTTCCTGACGCCTTCACTGGACCGTCCGCATGGTTGGGCAAGGATATGGTGAACACTCAGGATGCCTGGCTGTACCACTTGACCGATGCAGACATTGGCGACCTCGAAACTGCGGCTCGCCATTTTCAAAACCTCGGCCTGAATGTTGGCGAAATCACCGCCGAGACCTTTCCCTTGGCGACGTTCGGCGCGCATATAACACAGATCAAAGAAAAATTGCTGTCAGGCGTTGGGTTTGAAGTTTTACGTGGGTTGCCAACTGCGGGATATACGCAGGCTTTTGCGGCAACAATATTTTGCGGCATCGGGGCACATATTGGCAGTGCGCGATCGCAGAACGCAGACGGGCATATTTTGGGACACGTGCGTGATATCGGGGCCGATGCCAATGATCCAAACAGCCGTATCTACCAGACCTGCGAGCGGCAAACATTTCACACCGACAGCGCAGATGTCGTCGGTCTATTGTGCCTCCGCGAGGCCAAAGAAGGCGGGAAGTCCCTACTGGTCAGTGCCGAGTCAATTTACAACCGGATGAAACAAGATCGGCCAGATCTACTGGTCAAACTCTTTGAGCCCATTGCAACAGACCGCCGTGGTGAGATCCCAGATGGCGCTAAACCCTATATGGAGATCCCAGTACTGAGCTGGCATGAGGGATACCTGACCGCCTTTTATCAACGGCAATACATTGACAGTGCCCAGCGATTCGACGACGCAATTCGCCTGACACCCGCGCACGTCGAGGCATTGGATATGTTTGACAGTCTGGCCAACGATCCAAGTTTATGTTTTGGCATGCAGTTGGAACCGGGCGATATGCAGTTTGTGCACAACCACTCTCAACTTCACGACCGGACCGGATTCCTAGATTGGCCGGACCCCAGTCAACGGCGCCATTTGATGCGATTGTGGCTATCGATCAGTGGCGACCGCCCTCTACCTGACTGCTTTAAGGAACGGTATGGATCCATCGAGATCGGTAATCGAGGCGGGATTATTACCAATAAGACCCAGCTTCATGCGCCGCTCGATTAACAAGCAGTTTCAACCGACGCCAGGCCTTTATTGCTTAGGCTGACCGCCAATGGCAGCCGACAGTTTAGCTGCGGAAGCTAAGACGGCCTGGCTCAACACAGGTATCTGGTCCAATCCAACACGTGAGGTTGGGCCTGACACAGAGATGCCCGCCACCGCTTCACCATGGATATCAAAGACCGGCGCCGCTATACATCGCATGCCCAAATTACGTTCTTCCCCGTCATGCGCATAGCCCCGTTGCCGGATAGTTTGAAGATCCTCTATCAACGCATCTCTGTCGGTCAATGTGTGCTCAGTGAAACTTTCAAGCGGAGCCTTGGCCAGAAATTTTTCAATGCGTGGCTTGTCCATTTCGGCCAGCAGGGCCTTGCCGATGCCAGAAGCATGAAGTCGTGACAACGTACCGGGCGGGAAAAACGCGCGAATACTGGCATGCGTCTCGACCTGACTGACAAACAGAACATGGCCGTTTTGCTCTATACCGATATTGGCAGTTTCACCGGTTTCTTCCATCAACGCCCGCAGGAATGGACGGGCACGTTCGACAAGGCTGGTGCGGCGCAGAAACCGAGATCCTATGACAAACGCGCGCGCGCCGATGTTCCAGACTTGATCAATCTGATCAAACTCAACCAGCCCCGCCCTCTAACGTCACCAAAATACGATAAACGGTGGCCGGAGACTGGCTAAGATCACTTGCAAGTGTGGATAGAGATTTACCCTGAGTGTCACTCAGGAACTCAAACACTTCCATTGCACGATCCAGCGATTTGATCGTGTTTTGGGCCGTTTTATCGTTCCAGTCACGGGGTCGACCACGGGATTTTCGCGTCGACTGACCTGCATTATCTTGGGAATCCATAAAATACATCCTATTTTATGTGAAAGACGTTTTCACCATATGAAAAATGCAAGTATCTGACAATAGTGTATTTTTACACCTCTCCAAATTTGAAAGCTTTTTCAAAAGTATCACCGTCGGAGCCGGAATTCTACTGTGGTGGCAACACGTAATAGGAGACGACCATGAGCTTCCAGAATCCAGTTTTCATTCCCGGCCCCACCAATATGCCAGAGGCGGTCCGTCAAGCCTGTTATATGCCAACAATTGACCACCGCTCGCCGACCTTCGGTAAAATCCTGCACCCCTGCATTGATGGTGTGCGTCAGGTTCTAAAGTCGAAAGACGCCAAGATTTTCATCTTTCCGTCAACCGGCACCGGCGGCTGGGAAACTGCATTGTCCAATACCCTTAGCAAGGGCGACAAAGTCCTGGCGGCGCGCAATGGCATGTTCTCGCACCGGTGGATCGACATGTGTCAGCGCCACGGTTTGGATGTACAGATTGTTGAAACCCCTTGGGGTGAAGGTATTCCAACGGACCATTACGCAGAAATCCTGAGGGCCGACACCAACCATGATATTAAGGTCGTGCTGGCCACACATAATGAAACCGCAACTGGGGTAAAATCAGACATTGCTGCCGTCCGCAAAGCACTGGATGCAGCTGGCCACCCGCGATGTTATATGTTGATGGCGTCAGCTCTATCGCCTCGATGGATTTTCGGTTTGACGAGTGGGGCGTCGATATTGCTATCACCGGTTCGCAAAGGGATTTATGTTGCCCGCAGGCCTGGCCATCATCGGCTTTTCCAGCAAGGCAATCGCAGCATCAGCACAATCTGACCTGCCAACAACCTTCTTTGACATTGGCGACATGCAAAAGGCTATGACGCCAATGCCTTCCCTTACACCCCACCGGTTGGCTTGATGAACGGTCTGAAGCTGTCATTGGACATGCTGCTAGACGAAGGGATTGAGAATGTATTTGCGCGCCACCACCGCATCGCCGAAGGTGTTCGGGCAGCGGTTTCGGCCTGGGGTCTTGAACTTTGCGCAGCGTCCCCTGACCTGTATTCTGACACCGTCAGCGCTATTTGTACGCCGGAAGGCTTTAACGCCACGGATATTGTGACCCTCGCGGCTGAAAAATACGGTGTGGCCTTTGGGGTCGGACTTGGCGAGGTTGCGGGCAAAGTGTTCCGCATCGGTCACCTGGGCAGCCTGACAGATGTCATGATGCTCAGCGGTTTGGCCACCGCCGAGATGTGCATGGTTGATCTGGGTCTGGATGTAAAACTCGGCTCGGGCGTTGCAGCCGCACAGGACTACTATCGGAATAACCCATTGATCGCGGAATAATACTCGGCATCACAAAAGGAACCGGAAATAATGTATATTCCAACCTTTGATGACATGAAGGCCGCCCATGAACGGGTAAAACCTTACATTCATCGCACCCCGTGTTGACCTCGTCCTTTCTGAACGAGCTGACAGGCGCGCAGCTGTTTTTAAGTGCGAGAACTTTCAGAAAGCTGCGGCCTTTAAGGTACGCGGTGCATCCAATGCGGTTTTCGGTCTGTCAGATGAAGAGGCCAAGGTAGCGTCTGCACCCATAGTTCGGGCAACCACGCACTTTCCCTTAGCTATGCGGCGGGTCGGCGCGGCATCCCATGCAATGTGGTGATGCCACGCACAGCGCCGCAGGCCAAAAGGATGCGGTGATTGGCTATGGTGGGATTATCACGGAATGTGAGCCCTCAACCTCTAGCCGAGAAGAGGTGTTCGCCCAGGTCCAGGCCAAAACCGGGGGCAATTTCGTGCATCCCTATAATGACCCCCGTGTCATTGCTTACCAGGGTACATGTTCACAAGAGCTGATGGAGCAGACAGGTGGCTTAGATATGGTTGTCGCGCCCATCGGCGGTGGCGGCATGATATCGGGCACCTGTTTGACCTTGTCGACCCTCGGGCCTGAAACGCAGATCATCGCAGCAGAACCCGAGCAGGCCGACGACGCCTATCGCAGCTTCAAAGCCGGACACATCATTGCAGATGATGCACCAGTGACAATTGCCGATGGCCTGAAGGTTCCGCTGAAAGATCTGACTTGGCACTTTGTCTCCAACCACGTCACCGACATTCTGACCGCCAGCGAAGACGAAATTATCGCCGCGATGAAGCTGACCTGGATCCGGATGAAAATCGTGATGGAGGCCAGCTCGGCTGTGCCTTTGGCCACCATCCTCAAAAATAAAGATCGGTTCGCAGGTAAGCGGGTCGGTGTCATCATCACGGGTGGGAATGTCGACCTCGACTTTCTGCCCTGGCTCAATTGAAGGGAGCTTAACTATGAACACGCATATTAATCTAGAAGACCTAGAAGTAGGCTTTGACGTTCCCGCCCTTCCCGGTATGGACGAGGCCGACATTCAGACGCCTTGCCTGATCCTTGATCTGGACGCGCTAGAGCGCAACGTCAAGAAAATGGGTGACTACGCCAAGGCGCATGGCATGCGTCACCGCGCCCACGGTAAAATGCACAAGTCGGTCGACGTGTTGAAGCTGCAACAAGACATGGGCGCTGCCATTGGCGTGTGCTGTCAAAAGGTATCCGAGGCCGAAGTCTTTGCACGTGGCGGCATCAAAGATGTGATGGTGTCCAACCAGGTGACCGATCCGGTCAAAATCGACCGTCTGGCCCGTATGCCCAAGCTGGGTGCGCGTATTCTGGTCTGCGTTGACGATCCGGAAAACGTCAAAGCCTTGTCAGAAGCAGCCGTAAAACACGGCACACAACTCGAAGCACTGGTCGAAATTGATTGCGGCGCTGGTCGTTGCGGTGTGAACACAACGCAAGACGTGGTGAACATTGCAAAACTGATCGACGCAGCGGATGGCCTGAAATTTGCCGGTATCCAGGCCTACCAAGGCGCCATGCAACACATGGATCTGTACACGGACCGCAAAGAAAAGCTGGATGCGGCCATCGCTCAGGTTGGCGATGCAGTGACCGGCTTGAAGGCCCAAGGTCTGGAATGTGACATCGTTGGCGGCGGCGGCACTGGGTCGTATTATTTTGAGAGCAACTCGAACGTTTATAACGAACTTCAGTGCGGGTCATATGCCTTTATGGATGCTGACTATGGCCGTATCCTTGATAAGGATGGCAAGCGCATCGACGACGGCGAATGGGAGAACGCGCTGTTCATCCTGACAACCGTGATGAGCCACTCAAAAGCTGACAAAGCCATCGTGGACGCCAC
This sequence comes from Parasedimentitalea marina, assembly GCF_004006175.1. GTDB lineage: Bacteria > Pseudomonadota > Alphaproteobacteria > Rhodobacterales > Rhodobacteraceae > Parasedimentitalea > Parasedimentitalea marina. Next base: position 194,642 of record NZ_CP033221.1, on the reverse strand, counting down.
CTGAAAGCACAGTCAGTCGACAGCGGGTTGCCAACAGTGTTTGGCCGTGACGATGTTGAATACCTGAAGTGTTCCGATGAACACGGTGTGGTTGCCGACGCGGACGGTGTTTTGAAGGTAAACGACAAGCTGAAACTGGTGCCGGGCCACTGCGACCCAACCTGTAACGTGCACGATTGGTATGTTGGCGTTCGCAACGGCAAAGTTGAAACGCTTTGGCCCGTCTCGGCCCGCGGAAAAGCATTCTAAGGCCACTCTCCCTGGCCAAACCTGAGGTCGGCACTGCTTACCTCTTCCTTATTTTGGAAAGAACTCCACATGATCATCATTCCAGAGCGTGAAATCCCAGATCTCATGACCCGCACCGCAGCCTTCGACGCCGTCGAAGGTGTTTTGCAGCTATGGCCTCGCAGGATGCCTATAACTTCGCAGTTATCCGTGAAGCCATTGGCCACGAGGATGCGCTGTATGGTTTTAAGGGCGGGTTCGATCAGGCGGGCATGGCGCTTGGCCTCAAGGCTGGCGGTTATTGGCCAAATAACATGGAAAAGCATCAGCTTATCAATCACCAGTCGACTGTCTTTTGTTTGATCCGGATACTGGCCGCGTCAAGGCAATGGTCGGCGGCAATCTTTTGACTGCATTACGAACAGCGGCTGCCTCTTCTGTGTCGATCAAGCACTTGGCCCGCAAGGACGCCAAGGTCATCGGCATGATAGGTGCGGGACATCAGGCAACATTCCAGCTGCGCGCCGCCCTTGAACAGCGCGAATTCGAGAAAGTCATTGGCTGGAACTTCCACCCGGAGATGCTGCCGAATATTGAAAAAGTTGCCAACGAGGCTGGCCTACCGTTTGAAGCGGTCGAGCTGGATCAACTGGGCCAGGACGCGGATGTGATCATCTCGATCACCTCGGCCTTTGCGCCATCTTTGCTCGCCGAGCACGTCTCAGCAGGCACACATATTGCCTGCATGGGCACTGATACCAAAGGCAAGCAAGAGGTCGAATCCGCGCTATTGGCCCGTGCAACTGTGTTTACGGATGAAGTTGCCCAGTCCATCAGCATCGGCGAGGCACAGCATGCCGTGGGCGAAGGCTTGATCAAAGAAAGCGATGTGCACCAGCTGGGTGCCGTCATCAATGGTACCCATTCCGGTCGAACCTCTGCGGACGAAATTACGCTGTTTGATGGCACTGGTGTTGGCTTGCAAGACCTGGCCGTGGCGGCAAGCGTCGTTGACCTGGCCATTGAAAAGGCGTGGCCATAGAAGTCGATTTTTAATCGATTTTGGGGCTGGCTGGTGATTAGGACACACTTGGTGTTCTGATCAGCCGCCAGCCCCAGTTGCACGGTTATAGCGTGATTTTGATACCGTCATGCCCGACGATCAGCGGGCCATCCCAATGATCTGCAACCGCCGCTTGCCATTCAGGTTTGCCATAGGTCGGATCATCGGCGGGGATCAAGTGCGACAGGGCCAGCCGTTTGACCCCAGCGTTTGTGGCCGTTTTAGCCGCGTCATGCGCAAAAGTATGAGACCGCAGCCAATGTGCCATCAGCTTGTCACTGCCATTTCCGATACGAGCCATCAGCGCAGGCAATGCGGCCTCCAGCATTGCCTCGTGGATCAGCAAATCGGCACCTCGGGCAAAATCCTCCAGCGCTTCGATTGGCGCGGTATCGCCGGAAAACCACATGCGTGGTGTCGGTTTTGAATGACAATGCAAAGCAATCAATCAACGGTGGGTGTTCGGTGCGGATCGCCGAAACCTGCAGTCCAGCCTGATCAAACACCGTCCCCGCGTCAATGACATGTATATGCACGAGATCACGCAAATCCGGGCGGCCCTCGTCTTCGATCCGCAGGTCGATATCGGCCTTCATCGATTGGAAGAAGCCATCCATATAGACGTCAAGACCCGCGGGGCCGTAAATCTCTACAGGGGTTTGCAAACCGGATGTCCAGGCCGTGTGCAGCAAGGGACCCAATTCCAGATAATGATCAGAATGCATGTGGCTGATGAATATCAATGACAGATCTTTCAACAGCATACCCTGATCGACCAGACCCTTGGTGACACCAAGGGCACAGTCCACCACGATCTGCTGACCGTTCAGAACAAACAGGTTCGATGTTGGCATCGATGATCGCGGACGGACAGAGGGACCACCCTTGGTGCCCAATAGGGCTACGTAATTCTCGGACATATCAGCTCCTTACGCGGCCGCTAAACCAGCGTCGAGCGCCGAAAGAAGGATATTGGCGTCGTCTTCAGTCAGGATCAACGGTGGCGACAGGATCAGGTTCGGACCAGAGACACGGACCATGGCGCCGCTCTGATAGGCGACCTCTTGTACAGTCGCGGCGCGGATTGGATCGATGGGCTTCTTAGATGCCCGGTCGCTGACCATTTCGATTGCGGTCATCAAGCCATGGCCACCCCGGACATCGCCGATGATATCGTATTTCGCCATCAGGGCCTGGCAACCCGCATACAGTTGATCGCCTCGGGCGGCGGCGTTATCGACGACATTTAACCGCTTGGTTTCCGCAAGGCAGGCCAGTGCGGCCGCCGCTCCGACGGGATGGCCGGAATAGGTATAACCATGGCCAATTTTAGCCGATGGATTGCCCTCAAAGACATCAACCACCCGGTGGCCCAGCATCACAGCTCCGAACGGGAAGTATCCGTTGGTGATTGCCTTGGCTGTGCACATCATGTCAGGCTGGATGCCCCAAAGACGTGCGCCAGACCATGCCCCCGTGCGACCGTAGGCGGTGATTACTTCGTCGGTAATCAGTAAAATTCCGTTGCGATTACAGATCTCTTGCACCATTGGCGCAAAGGATTTGTGAGGCGGGATGACACCGCCGGCGCCGAGGATCGGCTCCATGATCATGGCCGCAATGGTGTTTGCACCCTGAAATGCGATCTCATCTTCCAGCGCCTGCACACAGAGTTGCGCCAACCGTTCCGGATCTGTTTCGTTGAATGGGTTGCGGTAGGTATAGGGCGCTGGGATATGGAAACAGCCCGGTAACAGTGGCTCATAAGCAGTGCGGAAATTGGCATTGCCGTTAACGCTGGCGCCGCCCATATGGGTGCCGTGATAGCCCTTTTTCAGGCTTAGGAATTTTGTACGCCCAGCTTCACCCCGCAGCTTATGATACTGACGCGCAAGCCGCAGCGCGGTTTCAACCGAATCCGAACCACCAGAGGTAAAGAACGCGCGGCTCATCCCGTCGGGCTCAAAGAACTCGGACAGTTCATAGGACAGCTCAATTGCGGCGTCGTTTGAGGTGCCCCGGAAGGTGGAATAATACGGTAGCTTGTCAAGCTGCGCGGTCATCGCGTCTTTGACCGGCTGGCAGGAATACCCCAGGTTCACGTTCCATAATCCGCCGACTCCGTCTACCACTTTGTGACCATCGATGTCCGTGATGGTCACGCCCTCTGATCCGGTGATGATCTTGGGCGGGTTGTCGATTGTATCTTGCGGAGAGGTCATCGGGTGCCACATCAGGCGGCCGTTGTGTTCTTTCAGAAAGTTGGAGTCTTTCATGGTGCAGTTTCCAATGCGTGCGAAGGAGTGAGGGTCTTGGCCCAGCTGGCCTCGATGTCGGTGGGGACGGTCCCGCCCCAATTTCGGGTGATTGTGCGACTGGCAGTGACAAGGTTCTGTTGGATAGATCGCTCAAGGTCTGGGGTGAAGCGAGTGGCGACGCAGGCAACGGCCACGGAACCTGCAAACAGTCCGGTTTGATCGAAAATCGGCGCGGACAGCCCGTAAACTTCAGTCTCGTAACTGCAGTTCCCCGACCAAAGCCCGTATCGCGCACAGCATGAACCACGCCGTCAAGTTCCATGGAGGTTTGTGCCGTGCTAGGGTAAAACCTCCATATTGGCCAACGCCACCTCCATTAGGTTTGGTGGCCCAAATGCAAGCGTACAAAGCCCAGATGCAGTGGCGTGCAACGGTAGGGTTTGAACGTCGATAATTGCCCGGGTGCTGTGATTGGGCGATTCGCACGAAGCAAGCGCATAGACGGTTGTGCCTGATAGAACCGAAACATGTGACGTCTCGCCAGTGGTGGTCGCAAGATCCAACAACGCCGCTTCTGCCCCTGCTTTTCGCGGCACAGTGGCTTCGCGAGTTTGGGCAAGTTGCAGCAATGCCGGGCCAAGTCGATACTGTTTTGTCACCGGGTTTTGCTCAACAAACCCTGCATCTTCAAGGTCTTGAAGGTGACGATAGGTTGTCGCCTTGTTGCGACCAACCATACGGCATAACTGCGACAACCCGATCTCAGGATGGGCAAATGTAAACAGCGCCAATAGCTCAAGTGTTTTCGTGGCAGACGACATTCAAACCTTCACTTTCTGTCAAACTCAAAAATAGTTTGACACATCACATTTAACAAGGCAACCTTTTACGAAACGATGGTTCATTATGCGAACCGACACAGGGGAGAGAAATGATCAAGTTTACAACGTCAGTTACAGCAATGGCCCTAGCCATGGTCGCCGTCGCAGGGGTGGCTCAAGCCGAGTACCCAGAGAAGCCGGTCGAGTTCGTCGTTCCCTGGCCTCCGGGTGATCTGGAGGATGTGTTGACACGCATGATCGCCGAAGACTTCTCTGAGGCATATGGTGTGCCAACGGCTGTTGTGAACAAACCCGGTGGCGGTGGTGGACCGTTCCCCGGAGCCATCGAAGTCGCGACGGCGCCAGCTGATGGCTATACCATCGGTTCCTTCATTATCGCCATTCCAGTTGTCGGCCCGCAGATCGGTATTCCTGAACTGAACCCTGACCCCTTTGTGCCACTGGGCAACTTTCTGACGTATCCGTTTGTCATCGCGACAAGCGGCAATGCGCCATATGACGACATGGCTGGACTTGCCGAATATGCGGGTGCGAATGATGTAGTTTTGGGCCACTTTGGGGCGCCATTGGTGCCAACACAAGTGACGCTGGGTCTGGCCAAAGAAATGGGCTTTTCCTTTGCAGCGGATGCGGCATTCGACGCGCTGGATTGCAACACGCTGGCCTCTGGCGACGTGGACGTTATCAACACAACTTTGCAGCTGATCTTGCCTTGTCTGGACGATGTCAAAGTTCTCGCCTCTATCGGATCCGAGCGTATCCCGCTGACGCCAGATGCCCCAACCGTGGCAGAGCTGGCGCCAAATCTGGACGTAGCTTTGTGGAACGGTCTGTTCGTGCACGCAGACACACCTCAGGATGTGCAAGATAAGATCATGGCTGTTGCGGAAAAAACGATGATGTCTGATCGTGCCCGGCAACTGGCCGCTGACACAGGTGCGCAGGTTTACTGGCAGCCTAAAATGAAGTCGTTACTCAGATCCAGAAAGACATTGGGACGATGGCTGGCATTGACGCAATGCTTGCCGAGTAATCACAACACTATGGGTCGGGCGCACCACGTGCCCGACCTTTCCAGTTCAAGATCACGGGAGGCGGGTTGCCATGTCGCGCGTCAAAACGCTTCAATCTTTGTTCAAACGGTATCGCCGACCCGGTGACATTGTTTTGCATGGTTCATCCTTATCGTGTCGGTGTTTCTGCTGACCCAATTGTTTGACCAAACAGCATACAAAAACGGTGCTAAGATGTTCGCCCAACCGCGCTTTTGGCCTGCAGTGTCCCTGATCGGAATGACCGGGTTTGCGCTGTTTCATGTGCTTGGTTCGCTTTTGTCAGAGCGTATCGAGGGCCGTTGGCGCGAGGTGTTGACGTGGATCGCGTCACTGGAATACGCCGCTGGTTCATCGCCTACGCGGCCGCAGTACCCTACACGGGATACCTGCTCACCACGGTCACTTTTGCAGTGATGTTAGCCTTTCGCGCAGGGTACCGCAGTGCGCGGGCTTTGTGGTCAGCCGTTGCAGCCTCGATCGTTATTGTCGTGCTATTCAAGACCGTTTTGAAAGTGAACCTGCCTGCGGGCCGGATTTACGAAGTGCTGCCCGACGGGTTGCGCCAAATCATGCTCACTTACTTCTGATCGGACGCAACGATGGAAAACCTAATAGCTGGCGCCGAAATGTTGGCCCGTTGGGATGTCATGATGGCCCTGTTTGTGGGCTCTATTGGTGGCGTGATCATTGGCGCGATCCCCGGAGTTGGCCCCGCAGTCGCCATTGCAATTCTGCTGCCCGCGACCTTCTCGCTTGATCCAATTGTGGGTCTGACCATGCTGCTCGGCATCTACGGATCATCAATGTATGGCGGCGCAATTCCTGCTGTGTTGATAAATACGCCCGGAACAGCCGTGAACGCATTGACGTCTTATGACGGCTACCCGATGACTAAAAAGGCGAGGCCCACCGCGCCGTGTCACTGGCCTATAGCGCGTCATTTTTTGGCGGAATTTTTGGTATCATTTGCCTGATATTGCTCTCACCCGTGCTTGCGTTGATAGCGCCCATGTTCGGATCGCGTGAGATTTTCCTGGCCGCGCTGCTGGGCATTATACTTGTCATTCTTGCCCACCGCGGTCAAATTTTTGCAGCCGGTTTGTTGGCAATGTTCGGTATCTTTTTGCAAACTGTCGGCTTGGATGCCGTGACTTATACACAGCGCTATACCTTCGGTTATTCGTTCCTCAGCTCAGGCATCAACCTGATTGTCGTTGTCCTTGGCCTGTTTGCGCTTAGCCAGGCATTCGTGCTGCTCACCGCTCCGGACAGCAGCCCTGATGCCAAACCTGTTACTGGAAAAATGACCGCAGGCATCAAAGAGTTGATGAAACACAAACGCGTGGCCAGTGTCGCGGCTTACTTTGGTGTTATCCTTGGCATGATCCCCGGCACAGGAGAATTCACCGCCCAGTTTATGAGCTACACCTACGCCCAGAAGACGTCCAAGAACCCAGAGAAATTCGGCAAAGGATCGCCCGAGGGTCTGATTGCATCCGAGGCCGCGAACAATGCGGTTCCCGCAGCTGCCATGATACCGCTTTTGGCCCTGGGTATTCCGGGCGAGGCATTGACCGCGATGATGCTGTCGGTGTTCTACGTCCACAACGTCATCCCCGGACCGCAGCTGTTCCAGAACAACATTGACCTGGTATACGGCCTGTATTTCGCACTGATCCTGCTGAATGTGATCGTGATGGTTTTCCTGCTGTTTTCTACCAACCTGCTGACGAAAATCATTCGGGTTCCGACACGATTCCTGGGTGTGATGATCCTGATCCTGTCCTTTGTTGGCGTCTACTCGCTGCGCAACTCATTGACGGATTGCATGATTTCTGCAGGTTTTGGGGTGTTTGGGCTGATTTTGAAACGTCTGAATCTGCCGATTGTGCCGATCATTCTTGGAATGGTCTTGGGGGGCATCATGGAGGTCAAGCTGCGCTCTGCTTTGCCGCGTCTTAAGACACCATTCGATATGATCGACCGCCCAATTACCTTCATCCTCTTCGCTATCATCCTCATCGTATTAGCGCTGCACATTCGCACGCTGGTCAAAGAATATCGGGCCTACCAGCCTGAAGAGGACCACGATCTCCACGACAGTCATACACGGTAGACCCCATGAACCAGACCAAAATCGACGCGCTTCGGGCGCATCCCGTCAGCGCCTTTTCGCATCTGATCGAGGGCAAACATGTGCTAAGATCCGACGGCGGCACAATGGACATCACCTCGCCCATCGATGGTCAGGTTCTGACTCAGGTCGCACGGGGCACAGCCGCCGACATGGAAGTGGCAATTGCATCCGCGCGCACCGCGTTTGAAGATCGGCGTTGGGCTGGCCAGTCACCGGCAGCGCGCAAAAAGGTCCTGCTGAAATGGGCGGACTTGATCGAGGCCAACGCCCTAGAGCTTGCCGTTTTGGGTGTGCGCGACAATGGTACCGAGATCGGCATGGCAATCAAGGCGGAACCAGGATCAGCCGCCGGCACGATCCGCTATTACGCCGAAGCACTGGACAAGATTTACGGAGAGATTGCGCCAACGTCCTCGGATATTCTGGGCATGATCCACAAGGAACCTGTCGGTGTGGTAGGCGCCATCATCCCATGGAACTTCCCATTGATGATCGGCGCATGGAAACTGGCTCCTGCACTGGCGATGGGCAATTCGGTCGTCTTGAAGCCTGCAGAAACAGCGTCCTTGTCGCTGATGCGGATGGCGGATCTGGCACTTGAGGCGGGATTACCACCGGGTGTTTTGAACGCCATCACCGGTGAAGGTGCTGTCGTCGGCGAGGCCATGGGCCTGTCGATGGACGTGGATGTCTTGGCGTTCACCGGGTCGGGGCGCACCGGGCGTCGTTTGATGGAATATTCCGCGCGCTCAAACATGAAGCGGGTCTATTTGGAATTGGGCGGAAAGTCTCCCAACATCATCTTCGCAGATGCGCCCAATCTGGACGAGGCCGCCAAGGTCGCAGCTGGAGCCATCTTTCGCAATGCTGGGCAGGTCTGTGTCGCGGCATCTCGATTGCTGGTTCAATCTTCTATTCATGACGAATTTGTTGCCGCGATCACCAAGGCTGCTGAGGCCATGAAGGTTGGTGACCCTTTAGATCTGACAACGGCTATTGGCGCGGTGAATTCAGAAACTCAGTTAAAGCAAAATCTTGGATTTGTGGAAACTGCAACGCGTGAGGGTGGCAAGATTGTCACCGGTGGCGACCGTATCCTGCAAGACACTGGCGGCTATTACATGGCCCCCACGATTGTAACCGACGTAACCAAAAATGCGACATTGGCGCAAGAGGAGGTCTTTGGGCCAGTTCTAGGCGTGACGCCATTCATCGACGACGACGATGCCGTGCGCATTGCCAATTCCACGGTTTACGGCCTGGCGGGTGCTGTCTGGACATCCAACCTAAGCCGCGCCCACCGGATGGTTCGCGACGTGCGTACGGGCGTGATGCATGTGAACACCTATGGTGGCGCGGATGGCACCGTGCCTTTAGGTGGTGTTGGCCAGTCCGGAAATGGATCGGACAAATCGCTGCATGCGATTGAAAAGTACATCAATCTAAAGACCGCTTGGATCAAACTGTAGCCAAGCGTATGGGCCGCAGTGCCGCGGCCCATAGATCAGACAGATTAGTTGCCCAAGATGCGGGGCAGTTTCAGACCCTTTTCACGGGCGCATTCCACTGCCAGCTCATAGCCCGCATCCGCATGACGCCAAACACCAGAGGCCGGATCGTTCCACAGAACCCGCTCGATCCGTTTGGCAGCTGCATCAGTACCGTCGGCGCAGATTACAACACCCGAGTGCTGGCTGAAGCCCATCCCAACGCCACCACCGTGATGCAGGCTGACCCAGGTGGCGCCTGAGGCGGTATTGACCAGCGCGTTCAGCAGCGGCCAGTCGGAAACAGCGTCGGATCCATCCATCATCGCCTCTGTTTCCCGGTTCGGAGAAGCAACCGAGCCGCTGTCCAAGTGGTCTCGCCCGATCACAACTGGGGCGCTAAGCTCGCCGTTTTTGACCATCTCATTAAACGCCAGTCCAAGGCGGTGACGATCGCCCAGACCGACCCAACAAATCCGCGCTGGCAGACCCTGGAACGCGATGCGATCACGGGCCATGTCCAGCCAATTGTGCAGGTGCTTATTATCCGGCAGCAGCTCTTTGACCTTCTGATCCGTCTTATAAATATCTTCCGGATCTCCGGACAAAGCCACCCAGCGAAAGGGGCCGATGCCCTGACAGAACAGTGGACGAATATAGGCGGGTACAAATCCAGGAAAATCAAAAGCGTTTTCCAGGCCTTCGTCCAAAGCAACCTGACGAATATTGTTGCCGTAATCGACGGTTGGAATGCCATCAGCGTGGAAACCAACCATGGCTTCGACCTGAACGCGCATCGAGGCGCGTGCGGCGGCTTCAACTTCTTTTGGCGCAGTTTCCTGCTTTTCCTTCCACTCGCTCATGGTCCAGCCCTGTGGCAGATAGCCATGCAGCGGATCATGGGCCGAGGTCTGATCGGTCACAATATCAGGTCTGACACCGCGTTTGCGGAGTTCCGCAAAGACATCAGCTGCGTTGCCCAACAGGCCAACTGATTTTGCTTCGCCGGCTTTGGTCCAGCGCTCAATCATTTCCAATGCTTCGTCCAAGGTGGACGCGCGCTCGTCGACGTACTTCGTGCGCAGACGGAAATCAATCGAGTCTGAATTGCATTCCACAGCCAGACAGCAGGCCCCGGCCATGACTGCGGCCAAAGGCTGTGCGCCACCCATGCCACCCAGACCACCAGTCAAGATCCATTTGCCGGTCAAATCGCCATCATAATGCTGACGGCCCGCTTCGACAAAGGTCTCATAGGTGCCCTGCACGATACCCTGCGAACCGATATAGATCCAGCTCCCGGCCGTCATTTGACCGTACATCATCAAGCCTTTTTTATCGAGCTCGTTGAAGTGATCCCAGTTGGCCCAATGCGGAACCAGGTTAGAGTTAGCAATCAGAACCCGTGGTGCATCCACATGGGTTTGCACAACCGCTATCGGTTTACCCGATTGTACGATCAGCGTTTCGTCGTCTTCCAGGTCTTTCAGCGTGTTCACGATCGAGTCGAAATCGGCCCATGTCCGGGCGGCGCGACCGATGCCACCATAAACAACCAGCTCGTGCGGGTTCTCGGCGACGTCGGGATGTAGATTATTCATCAGCATCCGCAATGGAGCCTCGGTCAGCCAGCTTTTGGCGTTCAATTCTGATCCCGTCGGTGGGAAAACATCGCGAGTGTTTTTGCGATCTGACATATGTGGCTCCTTTAAGTCGCTGCGGCCCGAGAGCGGGCGAATTGATCAAGTTTCGTTAGAATGTCTTGCAGCACGGCGCGCGGTTGTGCTGCTTTTTCGGGGCGAAAAGTCCACGGTGCGGTCTCATCCATATAGGCGCGTTGCGAGGTCTCCATTTGAATGGCGTGATAGTGGTTTTGCAGCTGACCGTAGTGACGCGTTGTCCAGCCGCCTTTGAAGCGCCCATTTAGGACGGTGCTGTCAGGCTGGGCCGTTAGGCATGTCTGATGGGTCAGGCGCTCAATTTCCGGATCACAGGTTTGGCCCAGATTTGTGCCAACATTGTAAATCGGCAGTTCACCGTCGAACAAGAATGGAATGGTGGACCTGATGGAGTGGCAGTCAAACAGCACCGCTATGCCATGCTTGGCGTGAACCCGTGCCAGTTCCTGTTCCAACGCCGCGTGATAAGGCGCATGAAATGTCTGTCGGCGGCTTTCAATCTCGTCTGGTGACGGCTGTTGGCCCAACTGCCAGATATCCGCACCGTCAAAATCGGTCAGCGGGCACAGGGTTGTGGTGTTTTGACCTGGATACAGCGAGTGTCCTGCAGGATCGCGGTTGGCGTCAATCACGTAACGGTGCACGTTGGATTTCACCACCGTCGCACTCGGCAACAAGCCCTCGTACAGACGGGTGATGTGCCAATCGGTATCGTCCAGCCCCCTGCCCCGCGAGTTCAAGCGATTGTTCAAAGCATCGGGGACAAAGGTGCCACCGTGGGGCTGTGCCAATACAACGGGGCTGTCGCCGGGCAGGACAGTGAAGACATCCATTAGACAGTCACCATTGTGTTCACACCAGCGGACTGCGCCAGCACGCCGGAGGTCACTATCACCTGTGCTGCCTCTAGGTCGGGCGCGAGATACCGGTCATCTTCCAGTGTCGGTACATCCTCGCGCAGCCGATCAATGGCCGACTGCAGCGCGGAACTGGTTTTCAAAGGAGCACGGAATTCCACCCCCTGTGCGGCACAGAGCAGCTCCACCCCAAGGATGTAATTCAAGTTCTTCGCCATCTTCTGCAACCGGAACGCCCCATGCGCCGCCATCGAAACATGGTCTTCCTGATTGGCCGAGGTTGGCGTTGAATCGGTAACACAAGGATTGGCCAGATGCTTATTTTCGCTCATCAATGCGGCGGTTGTGACCTCTGCGATCATCAATCCTGAATTCAGACCTGGGTTTGGCGTCAGGAAGGGCGGCAGATCAAAGCTAAGCGTCGGATCTACCATCAATGCTATGCGACGTTGTGCGATGGCACCAATCTCCGAGACTGCCAAGGCAATCATATCCGCCGCAAATCCAACCGGTTCCGCATGGAAATTCCCGCCCGAGACAATCATGTCGGCCTCGGTCAGAACAAGTGGATTGTCCGTTGCCGCATTGGCCTCGATCTCCAGGGTCATCGCGGCCTGACGCAAAACATCCATCGCCGCGCCGGTCACCTGTGGCTGACAGCGAATGCAATAAGGGTCCTGCACCCGGCTGTCCCCTTCGCGGTGGCTTTCGCGGATTTCAGACCCGTCAAGCAGAGCGCGCATTTCTGACGCCGCCTGCATTTGTCCCGCATGGCCGCGCAGGCTGTGAATTTCCGGTTGTAGCGGCGCGGTGGAACCCATGATGGCATCTGTCGACAGCGACGATGTCACCAATGCGGTCTTTGCCGCACGCCAAGCCTTGAACAGACCGGCCAGCGCAAAGGCTGTGGAATATTGGGTGCCATTGATAAAGGCCAAGCCCTCTTTGGGGCCCAGCTGAATTGGTGTCAGGCCAGCCTTTTCCAAGGCCACGGCACCGGGCATGATTTCGCCGTTATAGATCGCCTCGCCAGACCCGATAATGACCGCAGTCATATGCGCAAGCGGCGCCAGATCACCCGAGGCCCCAACCGAACCCTGCGCCGGAATAACCGGAGTTACGCCGCGGGCCAGCATGTCTTGCAACAGCTCTATCAGTTCCCAACGCACACCCGATGCACCGCGGCCCAATGACAACAGTTTGAGCGTCATGATCAGCCGGGACATTCGCGGCGAAATGGCCTCGCCCACACCGCAACAATGCGACAGGATAAGATTGCGCTGCAGTGTCGCAGTATCTTTGCTCTCAATCTTCAGGCTGGCCAGCTTTCCGAATCCGGTGTTCACCCCATAAACAGGCACATCGCCTTGTGCAGCGGCATCAATTCGACGGGCGGCCTCTTCGACACCGCCACGGCAGGCGGGATCTAGGGTGACACTTGCCTCGTCCCAGAAAACTGCCGAAAGTTGCTCTAGCCCGACGGAACCGGGTGTCAGTATGAGGGACATCACAGTCGGCCTCCGAAAATGCGTTGATGAAGTGGATTGAACCCGATGCGATATGCAAGCTCGGATGGGTGTTTGATATTCCAGACAGCCAGATCAGCCCGCATACCGGCAGCGACCATGCCCCGATCTGACAGCCCCAAGGCGCCCGCCGCGTGGCGCGTTGTGCCCAGCAAAGCCTCTTCGGGGGTCAAGCGGAACAGCGTGCAAGCCATGTTCATTGCCAGCAGAATAGAAGTCATCGGTGAAGACCCGGGGTTGGCATCCGTAGCCACGGCCATCGGCACGCCATGTTTGCGCAATACCGCAACGGGAGGCTGTTGGGTTTCACGTAGCGTGTAAAAAGCTCCTGGCAGAATGACCGCAGTAACGTCGGCCGCTGCCATGGCCTGCACACCTGTTTCGTCCAGATATTCGATGTGATCGGCAGACAGCGCACCGTAGCCTGCCGCCATCGCGGTCCCACCAAGGTTTGACAGTTGTTCGGCGTGAATTTTGATCTGCAAGCCAAGCTCTTTGGCGACGTCAAACACCCGTGCCACCTGATGTGTGTCAAATGCGATGCCTTCGCAAAAGGCGTCTACCGCATCCACCAATCCTTGCTCATGTGCCAGTCGTAAGGTTGGAATACAGACATCGTCAATATAGGCGTCAGCGCGGTCGGCATATTCTGCTGGCACCGCATGAGCACCCAGATAGGTCGTGCGCACCTCAACCGGGCGATGCTGCGTAATCTGACGTGCCACACGCAACACCCGCAGTTCGGAGTCTTGCGTCAGCCCGTAGCCGGATTTGATTTCAATAAGCGTAACACCCTCGGCGATCATCGCATCAACACGCGGCAAGGCCGAGGCCAGTAGTGACGCGTCGTCGGCATCGCGGGTCGCGGTGACAGTGGAGATGATTCCCCCCCCTGCCCGTGCGACCTCTTCGTATGACGCACCATTCAAGCGCATTTCGAATTCCTGCGCCCGATCGCCACCATGAACAATATGGGTATGACAGTCGATCAACGCCGGGGTCACCATGCGCCCACCTAGGTCAAGCACCTGATCCCACTGCGCATCGTTGCCTAACTCGCGCCTGTCGCCAACCCATGTGATTATACCGTCGTCGATCAAACAGGCCGCGTTTTCAACCAGACCATAGGGCGTGTCGTTATTGGCCAATGTGGCAATGTGGCAGTTTTCTAAAGAGTACAGGTCATGCTGAAGTCCCACTTTCAGTTCGTCTTGCAATGCAGTTTGTATGCCCTTATAGTTATTATGTCCATTCATAAAAAGATGCCCATGAAACTTTTTGCGCAACGTGCCTATTGTCAGGACGGTTGGAGCCGGAATGTTCGCGTCACCGTCAAAGATGGTCACATCCAGTCGATCACACCAAATACAACAGCTGAGACCGGTGACTATCAGGTGGACAGCTTGCTGCCCGCGCTGGCCAACCTGCATAGCCACAGCTTTCAACGGGCAATGGCAGGCATGACGGAATACCGAGCCCAAGGACGTGAGAGTTTTGGACCTGGCGCTCTTTGATGTATCGCTTTCTGGACCGCCTCACACCTGAGCACGTCCAGGCCTTTGCCGCGCAGACCTTTATGGAAATGCAAATGGTACTATGCCTCGGTTGGTGAATTTCATTATGTGCATCACCAGGCAGGAGGGCAGCATTACGCCGACCCAGCCGAACTTTCCCTGCGCGTGATCGAGGCCGCAAAGACACCGGAATTGGATTAACCCACTTGCCGGTCCTCTACACCTATGGTGGGGCAGACGGCCGCGCCCTTGAAGGCGGGCAACTGCGGTTTTCAAATTCTGTTGACACATTTTCGGACATCGTCGCCCGATCCAACACCGCCATTGCTGGCGCGCATGCCGACACCCGTGTGGGCATCGCCCCGCATTCGCTGCGCGCGACCTCTCCCGCCGATCTGGCTGATGTCCTGGCCCGTCACTCAGATTGCCCGATCCATATTCACATTGCCGAGCAGGTCAAAGAGGTCGAAGAAATCAAATCGACGCTTGGCGCACGCCCTATTGAATGGTTGCTGGACAACGCTCAGGTGGACGCCACTTGGTGTCTGGTCCACGCAACCCATATGACAGCTTACGAAACGGCAGATATGGCGAAAAGCGGTGCCGTTGCCGGGCTTTGCCCAATCACCGAGGCCAACCTTGGCGATGGCGCGTTCAACGGATTCGAGTACCTGGCCGCGCAGGGCACATTTGGTATTGGATCGGATTCAAACGTCAATATTTCCCTGACCGAGGAGCTCCGTACCCTGGAGTATTCGCAACGTCTAAAGCATCAGGAACGAAATGTTCTGGTCGATGGTGCAGGCTCGACCGGCCGCGCGCTATATACCGGAGCGGCAAAAGGCGGCGCGCAGGCCATAGGTCGTAACAGCGGTGAAATCCAAATCGGCGCGCTGGCCGATCTGGTGGCGATCGACAGCCAGGATGCGACGCTATGCGCTTTGTCAGATGATCAGCTGTTGGATGGGCTTGTCTTTGCCGCAAAGGATTCAGTGGTGACAGATGTCTGGTCTGCCGGACGCCACCAGGTGCAAGGTCGGCACCACATTCACGCCGATGAAATCACAGGAAACTACAAAGCTGCCATTAGGGACTTGCTGAAAGATCTTTAGATTTTGTCTAGAGTAAATAGCATTCCTATACCGGCCTCCAATGTACAAGTTGTCTCAGCGGTCTCAACCGAAATCGCTGTTTCACCCCCTTAGGGATGACCCGTCAAAGGTTGCATTGCCCTGGATAACATAGAACACCACGGTGCGGCCTGGACAGTTCGGCAGCTGCAAGCTGTGCCGCCCAGTTAGAACCTGAAAATCCGTACGCAGGCGTTCAGGGTTATAGATTAGATTGAAGTTTTGCACAGGACCGTCGTTGAGCGTGGCATCAACCTTTAGATTGCCATCAAAACAACCGGTTCGTAAGGGTTCACTTCGATCTGTCCAGTGGGTGTTCCAAAACCATCCCCTGCCCGGCAATTACAGTTAGAACACGCCTTAAACCAGGAAATGTTGAGAATTCAGCACGCCCATCCATTTCCGCAATACTAAGACGCCAGTTATAAGGTTGGCTTGCTGGAAATTGCGCAATCTCGCGCGTAATTCCATTGCCGTTTTTCCATGCCACAGGCCGCTGCTGATTGGGAGAAATAATCTTCATCTTGGCCTCAAGTGTGACTTGCGTTAGGTATATACCTAATCCAATTATGAATAGAGATACAGGGTTGAGACATGGGCCAGGCAGCGAGAGTCAGTTATCAATCCGTAAAGGCAAAGGTTCTTCAGTCAATCCGCGACAGCACTTGGGCCCCTGGCACCATTATCCCGGGCGAAGTTGAGCTGGCCGAACTGTTTGGATGCGCGCGTGCAACTGTAAATCGAGCGATGCGCGAACTTGCCGAAGAAGGAATTCTTGAACGAAAGCGCAAAGCGGGAACTCTTGTAAAACTGTCGCCAACACCGCGTGCTAAATTTGATATACCCGTCATCCGCGACGAGATTGAACAAACAGGCGGGGTCTATCGATATGCATTGGTGAAGCGGGTCCAATCCGACGTACCCAGCTGGCTACGCGCAAAATTAGCCATGTCCGAAGGCGACCAAGCGTTACACCTGCAATGCATGCATTATCACAACAACAAACCCTATCAATTCGAAGACCGCTGGATAAACCTCGAAGTTGTTGGCAGCGCCGCACAGATTGATTTTAAGGACGTTGGCCCCAACGAATGGTTGCTCAGCGAAGTGCCGCTGACCAATGCCGAAATCACGTTTGCAGCCAGCCGGGCCACAAAAGAAATCGCTGAATTTCTAGACAGCTCAGAAGGCGACGCCCTATTCACAACCGAGCGCATAACTTGGATCGAAAACCGTGCGGTCACTTTCGCGCGGCTATTTTATCATTTGGGATATCGGCTAACGACCCGGATCTAACAACAGACGGGACACCTCATCTACTTGCAACCCGTGTTCAGTAGTAGCCCGACAATACCCCAAAAGCGATATCGGATTGCGCAAGCACTATCCGCACGATTCACACCATTCATACGATAACGTCGGATGAATGGCCCTTTTGCAATGACGAATTATCAACATTGCGGTCGAGGACAAGGTCAGCGCACAACCTTAAGCGGATCCAGCACTAGATTCGAAGGACTTTACGAATTAGAAAGGTCTCGTACAGCGTTCACTTCAGCTTAAAGTATAAATATCTTTTGGTTGTGTTGATATTCAAGCAGATGGCTTTAAAATATTATGCGCTAAGCTGCCTTTGCTATCTGAAATCATGAAAACAATGCGCGCGCGGCCTATTTTGCATGTTACTGATGTCGCTCATCCAAAATTGATCAATTACTAAATAAAGTCAAATAGTTAAAGGGAGATGTTATTGCCAGAAGTTACCACGAGCCCTAATCAAATTCGCCTTGGGATCTGCAGATATAATATCACATTGCGCTTATTGACGGACCTTGCGGGCAGTCCTATTCGACTGAGACCGCAGTCTGCACATGTTCTGAAGATTCTGGCTGAACACCTTGGGAAATTGGTTACCAAAAACGATCTGATTGCTGCCATATGGCCAGATGTTAGCGTCACCGACGATAGTTTAACTCAGTGCATCGCAGATATCCGCAAACATTTGAAAGACAGCGACCGGAATATTCTACGTACGGTACCCAAACAAGGATATATACTTTTGGGTGCCCCAGTGAGCAGCGATACGGCTGAGGATCGGCGACATCCTGACATCACGCCCAAAATAGATTTTGATCAATGGGGCTCGCAAGAAGTGCCAGCTGTCTTGTACATAAGCAGGGACTTTCAGCCTCTGGCTACGCGCAGGTTGGTGGACATTCTTGATCCAGTCACAATCCTCCACTGGCCAATCAAAACACAACCCATCGAAAATGACGCCGTTATTTTGACCTTTGCGACCCCAATTGAGGCGGTGCGCTGTGCGCAGGCACTCACACAGCGCGCATTTGACTTGTCAGCAGGCCCATTGCGAATGGAAATTGACGTATTGGCACCTCAACGAGATGTGCCCTTGGGGACGCTTGCCAACGCTCTGAACCCAGACATCCTGATCGTGACTGTTGATATCAGGGATCTCCTTTACAATAGTCTTGAATGTGATTTTGAAGATCTCGGCCCATGCGTTCCTGATGGGAAAGGCGATTTCGTCCGGGCATTTAAGGTCCATCCATACGCGATGTCCCGTCACTCGGCCATGCGGACTGCCGCAGGCGACGTCCTTCCAACAGTGGCAGTACTACCGCTGAAAATGCGAAATGGATCACCGGAAAACAATGCTCTGAGAGCCATTTTGGCCGATGATATAATTTTTGCGTTGTCGCAAGCCGCCGACATCAACGTAATCTCGAGACTTTCAACGCTTGGTTTCCAAGCCGTCTCCCCCCCTATGGCGACCATTGCAAAGGCCTTAAACGCAGACTTTGTTCTAACAGGGAACTGTTTCGCCTACGGCACAGCCCTTGTTGTTAAGTTTGAGTTCGTTGATGTCACTTCAGGAACGGTTCTTTGGGCTGAACCTCTCTCTCTCCCCCTCGAGGAATGGATCGGCAACGATGAAATTAGCAATAGGGTGGTGAACCGTTTGCGCAGGGCCATTAGCGTAAATGAGGCGATACAAGTTCGATCTAAACCACTACATTCACTTAAGAATTATTCGCTGTTAAACGCCGCTATTTCCTTCATGCATAGATTGTCATGGTCAGATTTTCAAACAGCGCGGGCGATGCTGGATGAACTGATTGCTCGCACTCCAGACCATCCGGTCGTTCTGTCCTGGATCGCACGCTGGTATGTCTTGTTGGTTCAGCAAGGATGGACTGACACTCCATTCGAGCAAGGGGCTGCAGCATTGCAGTTTTCGTCGCGGGCGCTTGAAGTCGATCCGGAGTGTACTTTGGCATTGGTCAGCGAAGGTGCTGTGTTCACTAACCTATTTCGAGATCTCGGTCGGGCCAAAGATCGGTACGACGCCGCTTTAATGGCAAATCCCAACGATCCGTACGGGAGACTACTGCGAGGAACTCTATACGCGTTTCAAGGCAAAGGTGTCCAAGCCGTCAAAGATACAGACCATGCAATGCATCTGGCACCTCTCGACCCACATAGTTTCATTTACTTGGCACTTGGCTCCGGGGCTTATTTGGCCGCCGAAAATTGGGAAAAGGCAATTGAACTTGCCGATGCTTCTTTGCGTTTAAATCGATCTCATGCCTCCACTCTACGGATCAAATCTGTGGCTCAGAAACGTTTTGGACTTGAAAAAGATGCCAAAGATACAGTTAATGAATTATTAATAATACAACCTGGGCTAACTGTTAGTGGTTGGCTGAAAAACTCACCGAGCTCCGAATATGAAGTTGGCCGGAAATTTGCTGCAACTTTGCAAGAGATCGGCGTTCCATCCTGACTAAATTTCTAAAATGAAAATTGAGGAGATGCCACTATTTCTATTTCATCCAAAGGCTCACCCGAAAATAGCTTTAACAGTTTCAATAGCTTTAACAGCTTTAATAGTTTCAACAGCTTCAACAGTTTTGGTGTAACTGAAAGCCCGCTAACAGCTGATGCTCTGCTTAATTCACGTGATGGAATTGTTGGCGCTCCATTGGATTTTGATCCAGATATTCGTCCTGGCAGTCCAAATGACACCAAAAACCTTGTACGTCTTTCTCCGGATGTTCGGGCCAGTCTATTTATGTTTGAAATGGGCACACGTGTGGCATTTTCTGAGACCCAAGGCGACACTGCAACCGCCAATCTTTGGCGACTGGACACTGGCGCCGAAGGCCCACCCAAGCCACATGATACTCCCTTAGTATCCCTTACCGCACCGACCATAATGCAGTTCAAACAGCAAATGGCATACCTGACTGCCTATGCGGATTTGCGGGCCGACAGGGCCGCTGAAATTTTGCAACAAACCAGTATGATTTCGCCATTTTTGGCGTCCATTGCGTTTATGGACCCTGCACGAACACCATACACATTGGAGCTATTATCGGCTGCGTTACGATTCACAAATTACTGTGGAATGCGCATGAAATACGGTATCGCCGCAAAGCGACCGGTCGAATTTTCGCCTCAAGTTCAGCCGGTTATCATGACTCCGACGCATGGATCACTGCCTAGCGGGCATGCCACTGAGGCCTTTATTACAGCCCGAATACTATGGAAGCTTCTGCGCTCGTCGGATGCAAAGCAATATAGACAGGACGGTGTTTGGGGAGATGTGCATGCGTTTGGCGTCGCGCATTGCGATAAATAGGACAATTGCCGGGGTGCATTTCCCGATGGACAGTGCGGTCGGCGCAATTCTGGGCCTCACTCTGGCGGACTATATCCACGCGCTTTGCGATCCGACTGTTGGACATTTGACCAGCGCAAACTTCCATGGCACGGCATTTCCTGCGGCAGACGATTTCGATTGGCACACACTTTATCTGGCGGAAGATGATCTTCAACGCAAAATCTCTGGACCAAAATCGGATCCGTGGGCGACGGCGGTCAATCAAACAACGACCTCTGAAATGGTGTCGCGTCCCCTCGCATGGCTTTGGAAGAAAGCACAAAGCGAGTGGCAAAACGTTTGACCACAATCTGCCCTGAACCGCACATAAATTTCTTTGAAATGGAGTGAGCATGGCCTTGCATTGGAAAACTGTTCGCAACATGCACGCAGGCAATCAAGTGACGGACTTTCGTCTGTCACGAAGCACCAATCATTACCCCACCGACCCCGAGTCAATTTGGTGGTCCGCATTGGTTGACTTGTCTGGGATCAGTATCAACGACTTTGAGGCACAGGTACTGGCCTCATATCCGCAGGATTTACTTATCCCCAACGACTATGATCACTATGACCGCGCACAAGTATCGAGCCGTCAAATTGTTGCAATTTTTGCGCGGCGGATCTTGCTAAGTTCTCTAAATCAGAACGGAGCAAATTTCTCGGTTACAGGGGTGCACCTGGGCAGTATCATCGATCCGGAACTCTTGGATTTTAGCGCCCAGATCGAAGAGGTCCCTTCGGCAAAGATACCCGTTTCTAAGGGCACAATTATCACTGCCGTTATCGACGACAGCATTGCATTTGCGCACAACCTGTTCCGAGATGGCCTGACGTCGACCCGCGTTGCATTTGCGAATATTCTGACGGTCAAGCCCAACCGCTCAGGCAGGGACAAGACATATGGCAGAACTTACGATAAGGCTGCGATTGACGATCTATTAAAAACCTGCACCACCAACGATCTGCTGGACGAGCAGAAGTTCTACGCAAGCGTGGGGTTGTTTGATGCCCATGACAACGAGGTATCAGCGGTTGCATTACGCAGATCGCATGGGACCCATGTTATGGCGTTGGCTACGGGCTACTCGATGTCACAACCACCGCCCGACCGCCCGATCATTTGCGCACTACTTCCGTCACATGTCACCCAAGACTCGACGGGACAGAGCACTTTGCCAAGCCTGATACTGGCGCTCAAACGAATACAGCGCCAAGCCGCCCAATTTCGTTTACCTGACCGAAAACGACCTCCGGTGGTTGTGAATTTCAGCTATGGAAACTTTGGTGGACCCCATGACGGTACGGGCCCAATAGATCGGGTGATCGCGCAGTTTCTTGGGGATGAATCACCGCGTAAATTCGAACAAGAGATGCGATTGGTGTTACCTGCCGGCAATGGAAACCTGCAACGCATACATGCCAAACTGGCATTTGACAAAGGGCTGGCAGCAAATCAAGAACGCTCGATTTCGTTGCGCAGCCAGATGACCGAACCGCTAGCCACGTGCAGATGTGGATGCCCTATAGCGGCGCAGCATCAATCCCACCCTTTGTGAGCATCCGCGCCACAGTGCCCGGTGGCCCGACAAGTGATCCTGTTGTGGTGGGTGGAAATACGCATCAACAATTGTGTGACGGGACAGGAAGGGAACTTGCCCGTTTAGCTTACAGTTTTGAACATGGGGAAACCCAACGTGGGCTAATTACTTTTAGCTTAAACCCAACTGCAAGCCTATCCGCATCGGACTTGGCCCGGGCAGGCCGGTGGAAGATTGAGATCACTCCTCTCGACATTACCGCAAGCCAAAGCGTTGATGTCAGGATCGAGCGCGACGAGACCTTGCCCGGATTTTCTCCAGGTGGAAAACAAGGGTACTTCAACAATCCAGACTATGTCGTTTTCGACGCTTTGGGAGCACCCTACCCGTCGACCCACCACATACGGAAAGTATCATCCGGCGTGCGGGAACGCTGAGCGGCTATGCCTGCGGACAGTCTCCTATGATTGTTGCTGCCTTTACACAAAGCAATCGGTTGCTGTCGGATTATTCTGCAGCCACCTATCACACCACCGCGCGATGCCAGCGAACCATACCGCCTTGGCCCTGATGCCGCCGCCCTAGCCGATGATAGTCCAGTCCTGACCGGCGTCATAAGCGCAGGATCCAGTAGTGGCAGCATGGTGCGAATGGGGAACAAGCTCCGCCGCACCACGCGTCGCAAGATTGGCCGTTTCGGCGATATCAAAAGGCGCCGCTGGAGATAGAAAATGGCTTTGGGAAACAGCCAAACCGCACGGAGAGGTTGCCAAAACACGTACAGGCGGAGGGCAAGTTGACGTAACCATCGACTTTACAGGGTTAAAACCAAACGGACCCATCCAAATTGACTCGTCTGAAGACCAGTAAGGTCCCTTGTTAGAATAACAAAGAACTATCATGGGGCCTCTGCATGACCTGCGGTGCTTTGGTCCAATTGATAGCGGTCTACAGCTATGGTGTTAGGGTTGCGGTGGACAGTATTTGGTCCGACCACGTCCCTATTTCAATGCTTTCTGCAAAGCACGAAGCTTTCGTTGCAAAGCGTCGCCGTCCGCTTTCGGCACCCCAATCAGAGTGTGAAATTCACTGTCCTCTGTTTCAAGAAGCATGTGATTTAGAACTTGAATAAGTGTCCGGTAGTCGTCGTTGCTTAATTGTTCAGCAGTGAAAGGCATTGGCGTTTCCCCGTTTGATCTAATAGGAGCAGGCCCTCAGCACTTTGGCAAGCGGTGGGGTTTCCCGGAGTTCAATGCTTATTGAAGGTTGTCATAATATTCCATGCCCGAGTTTGGGCGGAAGGCAGTCCCGCAATCATCGACATTCAAATTGACAATGACGACGGTCCCGGTGGGTGTTGCCCAATAGGCAGATCTGTCGTTGACAAGTCCCTTGCTTGCGGTCGGAGCATCCAGAATGCCGCGAATAAACGTACCAAAGGCATCTGCGTCACCGATCGTCGGATCCGGAAAAGGAAGCCCATCAATCACGACGCCATGCACGAATTCGGCTGAATGTTTTACAAAGGCATGGCCATGGGCAATTGATGCCGCAATCGTAGCAGATGAAGCGTCATTACACGCAGCTTGGGCTCCGGTTCCGCTGACTACGAGGGCAAGAATAGTCAGTGATTTTGTAAAGATATTCATCGGAAAATCCTTTTATGAGACGCTATTTTAAATGCGCCTTGGCTGATCGCCAAGGCGCAGGGGCATGGGAAATATAGCCTGGGGGGAGGGCCTTATTTCCCGGTCACGATGAATGATCCATCCGCATTATAGGACACATTGCAGGTGGAATATCCGGTCGTGAAATCACAAAGTGCTGCGTTTCCTGTTGAAAACGTGATGATATTACCGGCCGCTTCAGTTCCAACTTTTATGTAGTACTTGGCAATCGGGGCGCAAAAGACACTGCTGACAGGTGGTGGGGTGATGTAACTGGATAATGTGATCCCTCCTTTATCGTCCTTGACCGCAGTGCCACAAAAAAGATCCACTCCTGCAGAGGGCGTATAGCTGGGGACCTGAATGCCAAAATTGCCTGCGGGAACGCCTTGTTGATAAGCAGGCTTTGACAGCCCAAGTGGTTGTGGCGACAGGTTCGAACTATTATCAACCTCTGTCCCTTCAGTCGAAGGTGTCAGTGTGATAGGCCAGCTCGACTCAAGGTTGCTTTGAACAAGGGGGGCCAAGACAATCCGTGTCTGACTTGCTGTCGTTTGTTTGCTATAGGCACCCACCAAAAACTCGACATCGAACTTAAACACCAACTCAGTACCCGACTGGTCATAGGGCAACAGTGTGCCAGTGCCGAGGCTGGTTGATGTCACACTCTGATCGGTACCGTTCGCAGCAATGACCGCCGGTTGTTGGAAGACATAAAATTGTTCAGTATCTGAAGACAGGTTTTGGATGACAATCTTATGAAAACTGGACATCTGGCCATTCCTTTATGGAAGCGGCGTATGGTGGAGCCGTGTTTACCGCTCCACCTGATTGGCGGCTCGCAAAGAGCCTACCTTGTTAATGCCGGTCGGTAATCGCCCAAGAACCGTCAGCCGCCAAACTTATATCGATGACCGTATAGCCACCAGTAAAGTCGCACAGGCCCGCGGTTTGCGAAGATTGGGTAAAGTCCATAACGGTACCTGCTGTGTATTGCCCAGTTGCCACATAGTATTTCAGAATGGGTTCACAATCGGTATTGGACTGCGGATTGGACTGAACAAAGTTTGACAGAGTGATCCCGCCATTCACTTCAACGGCCGACCCAACATTGTAGAAGGGTGGCGATGAAAACGCGGGAGTCGCAATGCGAAACGCGCCGGCTTGCACGCCATCAGCGTGGGTTGGGGTGCTTAGCCCTAACGCAGGGCTAACTGTTGCCTGGGTAAAGTCATTTGCAGTCGACCCGTCAGCTGGGGCCAGATCAATCGCACGGCTAGCAGAAGAATACCCTGAAGATTGGCCAACTGCTGGGGTCGAATGGGCCTCTTGGATACCGGCGTAATACTGCATGTTCACCTGGAATGTCAGAATTGATCCAGTGGAACTGTAATTGCCCAACGACTGCTCATACAAGCTGTTGCTGTAGACTGTCGGGCCGCCGGCATAGATGGCGGGTTGTTGGAAGAAGAAGAACCCTTGGGTCTGTGGCTCCAGGTTCTTTACGTTGATGGTCAATAGTGTCGACATCCCTATTTCCTTCCCAGAAAGTAACTCATTTTTACCGAACTGCAGATCGCAGGACGCCCACCAACCCTCCAACATTTTCGATCTGAAAATCCTGAAATTGGAGCCGAAATTTTCTGATATTTTCTGAATGGATCGCTCAAACTTTCCGATATCTGGAAGACTGCAAAGCAGCCCCCCGCTGGGGTCTGCGCGTAGAGTCTGTTTGCGGCGTTTGTGTTAAATTGGTGCCCTCTGGCTGCGATCTTAAAGACTCGTTCAAAACCATTGTTTTGTCGGCGTCCCATCCCAGCCAATCTGGACCAGATCCCGATCTTATCGGACAAGTTCAGCGCCTCTTCCTGAACGTGCGTGACAAAGATTGTAGTAATGCTAACCTCACGTTGAATACGCTTAAGTTCGATATGCTTGCCGAACCGATCCGGATCGAGCACGCTTTCGACAAATTCAATGACAGTTTCATACTTCGCTGATTTGAAGTTCAAAATATACCGTAAAGCACTATTAATGAACATTTATTAGTCATACCTTCTTAAAGTTCTCAGATAGACCAGTGTGTACCTTTTGAATACCAGTCCCCACCTATTCCTTGCATTGAATACTGAACATCCATTGCCCCATATGCATTTTCGTTGGGGCTCAGCACCTTGAGGTCTCTTACATAAAACGCGCGATCAGCTGGAGGGTCCTTGTGTAGGCCCATCTATTAACGGCGCACTCGGCCCCGCCCGATTTCGACGTGCTGCATTCGGCCAGAGGGTCGCGCTTATTGATGCAAACTGAAAGATCGAAGGCAAAGTCGTCGCCGTTTCCATGACCACCAAGGCTCTGTCGAGGTCACCGTCTTTGGCCTCGAGGCGGACTGAATTGCGGTATTGGATTTGCGGAAATTATCACATTGCGTGGCAGTAGATCAATGACGCCGCGCAATGTTTGCAAGAGATATCTAGTCTTCTGCTCTAGCGGCTGTTGCTTGAGACAGGCTGTCAATCGCGGCTGTCACCCTGACTTTTGAAGATGGAAACCAGCCGTTTGTAAACTTAGATCGATGCAGGCAATGGCCCCAAAAGGGTAGGCGCGTTGATATGGCCCATATGCCCAATGCGGACAGATTTTCCAGCCCAAGCTCCAAGACCGCCACCCAGTGTTACGCCACAACTGTCACGACAAAACGAAATGACTTTACGGGCCAATTCATCCGGTAAGTTGAAGACCGAGACCGAAGGTGACTGGTTTTGGGGTCAGTCACATTCGCAGTGGCTCCGACGCAGCCCCATGCCAAGATAGCGGCCTGCGTGGCTTGTTTTAAGATTTCATGGCGTTTGAATATCGATGGCAGCCCCTCCTCTGCCATCATGTCAAACGCCTCCGCCAATCCAAACAGCAACTGTTCCGGTGGGGTTCCACAGTATTTTTGATAATGGTCGGTGGTGTTGCGGGCCTGCCAGTCCCAATACCGTGTCCGCAAACCGGCAGTCTTGCCTGCCTCCATCGCCTGCTCGCTTGCGGCCACAAAACCCAAGCCAGCTGGGCTCATCAGGCCCTTTTGTGACGCAGACACCGCAACATCAACGGTCCAGTTGTCGAACTCAAATGCCATGGTGCCCAATGATGCCACGGCGTCAACCATCAGCAGCGCTGGATGAGCGCTGTTGTCAATCGCCTGTCGCAGGGCGCCGATGTCGTTTGAAACCCCAGACGCAGTATCGACCTGCACACACAAGACGGCCCGAATACTATGGGCTTTGTCTGCTGCCAACCGCCGGGTCACCGCATCCAGATCAATAGCACTGTGCCAATCGCGGGGCAGGACCTCGACATCCAACCCCATGGCAGATGCCATCTCACCCCAGCCCGAGGCAAAGCGCCCGGACTGGAGCACCAGAATTTTATCGCCCCGGGACAGTGTGTTGCTGAGCGCCGCATCCCATGCTCCGTGGCCGTTTGCGGCATAAATGAACACCTCGCCTGTGGTGCCGAACACCTCTCGCAGACCCGCCTCACATCTGGCAGTGACACCCAGTAAAGATCCCGAATAGATGTCAATGGAGCTGCGCCCCATGGCCGCCCGCACCCTGTCTGGCAGGATCGAAGGGCCCGGAATAAGCGTTGTTTCCGGCCCCCCCGCCAAGATCCGTGAAAAGTCCGTCATGTCTGTGCACCCACGGAAGCAGATTGTTTTTCGCGCAGGAAGGCCCAGATCATCACGGGAAGGATGGCCACAGCCGACAATCCAAGAATCTGGATTTTATCCAGCGGAATGATAATATGTCCCGGCAAGGGCATGATGATGGCCCCAGCTATCAATAGTGCTCGTTCATGCAGTTTCAATCGACCGACTCCCACAAGATAGCCTTGCATCGCACTGGCGAAACATAGCACCCCAAACGAAGCCAGCCCAAGCGAAACCAAGATTTGACTGGCGCTGCCAACAAGGATCAAGGCGGGATCAAGCACAAAGAAGAACGGAATGAAGTAGATGACACTACCAAGACGCATGGCCTCCAAGCCGGTCGCCATTGGAGCTGCTTTGGCAACCGAAGCCGCTGCAAAAGCCCCCAGTGCGACAGGTGGTGTGATGAACGACAACATGCCCCAGTAAAAGATGAACATATGCACAGCCATCGGGTTCATGCCGGTTGAGATCAAGGCCGGAGCAAGAATGATCGCCAGGAAGATGTAAGCGGCCGTAACCGTCATACCAATGCCAAGGATAAAGCTTGTCATGGCGCCGATCACCAGCAAGACCATCGGTGAGCCACCGGCGATCGACAGCAGGTCATTGACCAAGGTCCCCGCCAAGCCGGTCATCGACAAGGCCCCAATGATCAACCCGATTCCGGCCAGAATACCAACAAGTTCGGCAAACAGCGTGGTCAGCGTATCCACAAAGGCCAAAAGCTCCTTACGCCCCCAACGGTTTGTTTTGGAAAACACCTGATTGATGATTAGCAACACAGGTGTTGCATAAAAGGGTGCCAGCATTTCGCGGCGCAGGAACAACAATAGATATACCAGCAGTGCAAAGGCAAAAATGTAGTACCAACCGTCTTTTAAAGTCTGACGCACAGATGGCAGCTCGGACCGGTCCAGACCCTGGATGTTTTCGCTGGCCGCACGGGCATCAATCTGGACGAACAAACCAAAGAAATACAGGAACGACGGAATGACGGCAGCAAGGGCGACACTGGCATAAGACACTTCCAAAAAGTTCGCCATAATAAAGGCGGTCGCCCCCATCACCGGCGGCATCAAGACACCACCCGTCGATGCACATGCTTCGACGCCAGCGGCAAAAGGCGCGCTGAGTTTGATGCGGCGCATTGCAGGAATGGTCATAACACCGGTGGTCATGACATTGGTCACAACAGACCCGCTCATCGAGCCCATCAGACCACTGGCGACAATGGCCACTTTGGCCGGGCCGCCACGGATGTGCCCCAAAAGGGCAAAGGCCAGATTAATGAAGAATGTGCCGGCACCGGTGTGTTGCAGCGCAGCCCCGAAGATCAAAAAGCCAATCACCAGATTTGAGAATGCACGCAGCGGAATGCCAACAATGCTTTCGTTGCTCATCGCGTGGTAGCCTGCGGCGATTTCAACGGGGTATGAGAATCCCCGGATTGGGCCAGGCATCAATTCAGCAAACAGAGGGTAAAGCGACACAACTGCAACGATCACTGCAAGCGCAGTGCCGCCAGCGCGTCGGGAGGCCTCAAATATCAAAAGCCAGAGAACCATAGAGATGTAAGAGGCACGCAGCGGTGCTGCCAGCTCCCACCCATTTTGCATCATCTGCAATGAGTTGGCAATGAACCAGCCCAATACTGCCACGGTCAGGGCCGCCAGCGCGAAATCATAAATAGGCACACGGGTTTTTGAGGCCCCATTACTTATCGGCAGAAGAATAAATACTGTCGGAATAATGAGCAGCAACAGCATATACATATACTGGTTGGCCAACAGGGTCTTGCCCACAAGAAAATGCAAGTTGAAGGCTTGGTTTATGGCAAGCAGAACAACAACACATGTTGCTAAGCGCAACGGCCATGTCCAGCCCGGACCAAGAGTGCGGAAGCGGCCAATGGCCGCTTCACTTTCTATATTAGACATTGATTATTTTTCCCAAACAGCAGGCATGTCCGCCGCTGTCAATGCGTTGAAACGGGCCAACATCCAGCGTTCTTTAAAGCCGTCGGCACTTTTGTCTTCCAGTGCGTCCCATGCGGCAGCAATCACCGCCTGGCGTTCTACCAGATACGCATTGTGCGCGTCGGCAGCATCAGACCACATGCCTTGTGACTTCCAGAACGCAACCGCACCCTGGTGGTAAGGCAAAACCCACTGGAAATTCTGGCGGTCCGCAGCCCAACCTGAGGCCGAGGGCTCTGCAGACGAGAAGTTGTCGAATTGCTGAGTAATGGCACTTGCCATGTTCTCGACCAAAGCAGGATCCTGATCGGAAGCCGTCACCAGGATTGGGTAAGGGAAGCCACCGCATTCCAGGGAGTTGTCATCTGAAATATTGGTACCAGCCGTCGCGACCCGCTGTGCCATATGCGGCGCAACAGCCTGCATTCGGACCCAGTTTTCGGTCTCACTATGCGGTGTCGACAACCAATGCAAACCACGTGGCGACGCGTTCAACTCAGTACCGCCACCAGTTGTGAACGAGGTCATTGCATCGGCTTGATCGTTCAGAAGTAACTTCCATGCGGCGTCAAAGCCACTGACTTCAACTTTGATGACGTCATCCCAGGTCAGATCGCCGTAAGCCAAAAATGCGGTGACATTGGTTTGCAGCGCAGGTGAACCGATGACCCATGGGACGCGCTTGCCTTTTAGATCTGCAGCCGTCTTGATGTTTGCGTCTGCGGCTGTGCCAAGAGCCAGACAGTTGCGTCCGGTTGAACTCATTACCATTTGCAATGACTGTGGTCCCAGCTCAGGCTTTGCCCAACCCAAAACACCTTCGACTGCGTAAAATACGCCCGACCCGGCTGCTGCAAAATCGATCTGTCCGCTGACGACCGGTACTACGCGCGAGACATCGTTCTTTGCCGGAACTACACGCAGCGTAACACCGTAAGCATCTTGCAATGCCTTGCCGATCGCAACCGATTGCCCGTAACCCGAGCTGCCGACGTTATAGGCTGTCCACGACAGCGTATCCGGGAGAGCTGGTTCAGCGGCATTGGTGGACCCAGCAACGCAAAGCGCCAAAGCCATCGACAGCCCAGTAGTCTTCAGTGTTTTATTCATTTTAGTTCCTCCCGGCAGAGCATGAACGACATCGGACCACACCACTGAAACTGGGTCTCAAACTTCCGTGAGAGTTCCCTGGTGTTACAGTGATCAAGTACGTTCATTGTATCCCCACATTTTCCTTCAAGGTTTGCCTTCGTAAGTCGCGCGTTTCCATCTGACAATGAATGGCCCGTCATCACGTGTTAGGCACTCTGTTCTCCAGAAAAATTTGCATCAACTATACTGTTGCAATGTTCCACTAGGCGGAATATTTCGACCCATCATCGTCGCATTCAAGAGGGTTCGTTTAAACATGACATCTTATGCACCTGTGCGCTCAGTTGAGCGGAGTCTACAAATCCTTGAATTGATGAATACCAATAAGGTATCGTCCATCGCGGATATTCACACAAAGACCCAGTTGCCCAAGGCAACAATTGTCCGGTTACTTCAAACGCTCGAACAACTTGGCTACGTAAGTCGGGACGTGCGGCATTCGGAATACCAATTGACGTCAAGAGTGATGTCTCTCAGTTCAGGATTTCATAGCGATCCTTTGGTTGTGGAAGCAGGCCGTGTTCACGCGATTGCAATGACCAAAAAACTAACTTGGCCCATAGCTATTTCGGTCCTGGATGGCAGCGAAGTTGTCATACGATTCTCTACGATCCCCGACAGCCCGATTTCGCCTTTTCATGCCACTATTAACATGCGTCTTTCACTTGATAAGCACGCCCTTGGGCTGGCGTATCTTGCGTTTTGCCCAATCGAGGAGCGTCAGATACTTGTGAATTCAATATCAGATGCAAACAAGCATAGTCCTGACGCGGCACAGCGACCCGACGCCATGCTTGAACAGCGGCTTCGAGTCATCGAAAAGCAAGGGTTTTCAGAACGGGATATGGGCACAGGATATGAGAATTCCAACACTATCGCCGTGCCCATCATGGTGCGAAACCGGGTTCTTGGCACCCTTGGCATAACCTATTTCCGGTCCGCCCTAAAACGCAATGACGCAATCAAGACGTTTTTGGAACCGCTACAGGCGTCGGCCGACGCTATCGCCAGAAATGTCGAAACCCTAAGTTAAAGTCGGCCGTCGTTCAGCTCTTGCATTAAGTCCTCGAACTTTGCTTTGGCTTGTTTTTGCAGGTCGACATAAAGCGAATTTCCTTTTGTATCCACGCCGACGGTCAATGGCCCCAAACGTTTGACCCGCAGACGTGTCAGGCGAAACTGAAGGATAAAATCCTTCCACACAACTTCGACCACGTCCTCTACCGCCTCGGAGGTTAACGCGCTAGCGCCGCCGACAAAGGACAGGTAGACACAGCCGTTACGTTGCATCGCCGCAACCGTACCTGGACCCACCCCGCCTTTGCCACCAATGGCCTTAACGCCGCTATGGTCAATGATTGTTGGCAAAAAGGGATCGAACCGCGTGCTGGTAGACGGGTTGATATATCGGCAGACCTGCCCGCTTTCAGTATCTTCAATATAGGCGCCGACCTGACACAGCATGCCATCCGTCAGATCCATAGGCAGCTGTTTTCCCGCATCGATATATTCTTTGATCCGTTTGTGCGTTGGCAGGCCAACGGTGACAACGACTTCCCCCGTCAAATAGACCAGATCGCCAATCTTTAACTGGTTCAACTCGTCTTGGACAAACGGCAGGGTCAGATCATAACTGTGACTGTGGCCGTCCATCACTCAATCCGTTCAATTTTACCAGAGTTATAGATACGCGCCCGGGTGCGTCGGTTGATCCAGCAATTGAAACAAACAGCAACCGGGGTGAAGCCATGACCGGCGGAATAGTCGATGTGGATCCCCAAAGCCGTTGTATCACCACCCTGCCCCATCGGGCCAAAGCCCAGCTTGTTTATCGCCTTTAACAACCTGGTTTCCATATCGGCCAGGATCGGCTCTTCGTTTGTGGTGCCCATCGGCCGCAGCGTTGCCATTTTGGCCATTTTGGCAGCATGATCAAAGGATCCACCGATCCCCACACCAATCATCACCGGCGGGCAATGTTGCGATCCGGCCTTAATCGCCGTCTTCAGGATATACTCTTCAATGTCTGCCAGTTCAGGGTAGACAAATATCTCGAGCGAGGCCCAACGTCCCGATCCCAGCGCCTTTGGTGAGCAGGTGATGTCAATGTAGTCTGCGCCATCAATGACATCCCAAGACACGATCGGCATATCCTTGCCTTTAAACGAACGTTCATTGGTCAGCGGGTTCTGAACGAATTTAAGCAACGGCGGGTCAATGCGATCAACCAGTTCATCAAACCCTTCGGCAAAGGCGGATTTGATGTGGCCCTCAAATCTGGCCTGACTGCCGATCTTGACCGAATAGACCGGAACGCCGGCATCGGAACACAAGAAACGGTCATGGTCCTCTGCCAATTGCGAGCTCCGGATCATAAATTCCAGAACCTTCTTGGCGTTTTCACCTGTTTCCCCGTCGCGGGCTTCGGCCAAGCGTTGCTTGGTGTCTTCTGGAATTTTCTTCAGTGACCAGTCGTATAGATCAGCCGAGAGACGCTTTAGGGTTTCATACTGGATCATGTTAGTCCTGCTCTCTTTTGACAAAGACACGTGGCAACTGGAACCGCGAACCAATCGTGGCAAAGTCCAGATAACCAAGGCGGCTGATGTGCTGGACTTTATCATAGTCCACCATCCCATCGGTCAAACAGGCTTCATCTATGTGAACCCCCACCACCTCGCCGAACACCACAGTATTTGGGTTTTCTGGCCGGTTCGTCGGCAGATGTTTGACCTCGATCGTGCGGCATTCAAATTGGATCGGCGAAGCTGCAACGCGCATCGGTTTCACCAGTTCAGATGGTAGGGTTTTTAGGCCAGTTTCTTCGAACTCATCAACCTCGATGTCCCAGGCTGTTGAACTTTGATTAAGTGCCTCACGCAGCGGAAAAGTGGCAACATTATAAACGAATTCACCAGTGTCGCGGGCATTCACCCACGAGTCCTTGGGGCTTTCGTCCGGTTTTAAACCATTACACGAGAACATAACCGTCGGAGGAAAGTTATGAACCAGATTAAAATAGCTAAACGGCGCCAGATTGTGGTGCCCGGTGGCACTGATCGTTGAAATCCAACCGATGGGCCGCGGCGATACGCAGGCTGCAATTGGGTTATGGGCAAGGCCGTGACCTTCATCCGGTTTATAAAACACCATCGGTCTCCGTGTCAGCATTTGTCAAGGCGGCGGCAATCATGGACACAAAATCTGCTTCGCCCGCGCCCGTTTTTTCGTGATTTGCAAAATTGTTCAGGGCGGCGCGCAGTGTTGGCGTGTCAATGCCAGCATCACGAGAGACTTCGTTGAACATTGTCAGGTCCGCGACAATGCCGGAAACGGTGAAACTTGGCGGCGTTTGCGCACCCTTGATCACCGGCGCTTTCAGGGCCAGAACGCCATTCGCCGCAGGGCTGTTGATCAGAATCTCCAGCATTTTTTCAACCGACAATCCGCCGCTTTGCCCAACTTGCAAGGCCTCACGTAGGGATTGCCAGTAACTGGCCAACATCATGTTATTAACAATCTTGGCCATCATGCCCTGACCCAGCGACCCGGCATGTACAATACGATCGGACAGGGCCTCTGCAATCGGCTTGAAACGCGTTACGTCCGACTCGTCCCCGCCAATGTATATGCCGCATTTGCCCTTTGACACCATCATCGGCCAACCCGAGATAGGCGCATCAAGTACCTGCGCACCAGCGCCATGGAAACGGCTGGCATAACTGGTCAAAACCGCTGGATTGACCGTGCTGCAATCGACAATCAGCCGCTTGGAAATATCCAGCCCAATCAGCACTTCAAGCACCGACGTCACAGCCGCATCATCGCTTAGGGACAGCAGTATGACATCGACGTTTGCCACTAGAGCGGCCAGAGTTTCATGCCCTCGAACACCTGTCTCTTGGGCCCAGACTTCATTGACCCCGCTTCGGGTCCAGGCTTCTACAGCATAGTCTTGCCCTGATAGACGCAAGGCAATCGCCGTGCCCATCTTGCCCAGCCCGATGACTCCTACGCGCGTCTTCATTTCGTTTCCTTTTGGTTTGCAATTTGCCAAGTGTTATTCGGATATGTCTGGCATAGGATAGTCATCGGCATTCAAGACCCATCCAGATTTGGCGCTGAAATCTTGACGAGGAGGGCAGAAGATGTCGACCATCGCATTGCGACCTGCCCCCGTTGCCCGACTTGTATGGACTACAGGCGGAGGGATAACAAAGGCTGATGGAGCGCCGACTTTAACCTCGACGTCATCGCGCCAGTCGGCCATGTCCGTGGTCCAGGGCCAGCGTAGGTGATGTGAGTACATGCCCTCCAATACCAGCGAGCCCTGCTCAAACTCATCGTGATGGTGTGGCGACATTTTTGTAGTGTCGCGCGGTCCGTCCCAAGGGTCCAGAATGTTGACCATAAAGGTCGTACAACGAAAGATGCGACCGAACCGGCCGGGTTCTTTGGCGACGTCCAGCGAATAGTGCCTCAGTTTCCAACCGTCTTTCGGGGTTGGCCAGGCTTGAAACTCAGGGATGTGCGTGCGTGGCACATCATAGGCATCTGCATTGGGGCATTGCGCGACCAGATCTGGCGACTGACTTGTGAACATACGAAAGAAACGCCCACCCTCGGGCAGTGTCACGCTGCTGTCACCGGGAGGGACAAAGGCAATAGTGTTGCCCTGCAACACCTTTATGACGCCGTCGGCGATAATAGCAGCGCCGGCTTCGAGCAAAAGCACCACGTATTCATCTGCCTGATCTTTGCGCGCGAATGTGCCGCCGGGTTGTGCCTCGGACTGTACCAGCACAAAGTTTTGACCGCGTACGAACCAGCTTTTACCATTCGTGTCGTCCACATCAGCTGCCGTGTCATAAAAGGTCGCAAGTTGGGATTCCGCGATCAGACCCGTTGATGGCTTGGCGGCTGCCGCAGGCGCAAGCGCCGCGCGGGCGTCTGATTTATCATAGGCCATCGGTGCGGTCTCTCTGTTTTAAAAACGAGTTCTGAAAATCCTGCAGCTGCGCCTTGGCAGCGTCCCGCAGAAGTGTTTGATCCGAAGCTACGATAAATGCGGTCACGCCCATATCTGCCAGGGTATCCGCATCCGCAACGCTGCCGGACATCGCGCAGATTGCCACATTGGCCGCTGTAGCTGCCTCAACGATCCGCATTGTTGCCGCCTTGACCGGTGCCGAGCCCGGTTTGACCTCACTATAAGCAACGGTCAGATCACCCCGTCCGATAAAGACACCATCAAGCCCGGGTGTTGCCACGATCTCTGAAATATCTTCGACGGCTTCGGGATCTTCAATCATTGCAATCACCAACGCCCGCGCATCTTCGTCTTGAAGGTGCTGCGCTATTGATTTGCTGCCGAAATTCCCTGCCCGTGTGGTCGGGGAGTACCCGCGTGACCCGCTATTGTACCGTGCCGCGCTGACAATTTCCTGCGCTTTCTTCGCGGTGGTCACATGCGGGACCAAAACCCCATCGGCACCGCAATCCAGAACCGACAGGATGCAAGCCGGATCACCATTCTGAACCCTTACCAGACACCCCAAACCCGAGGCGCGGCAAGCCAGAATGATGTGATCCGTGGATTCGCGATTAAAGGCAGCATGCTCTTGATCGATTACCACAAAATCATACCCCACCACCGCCAGAATTTCCGCTAAGCATGGTAGTGGCTATTTTCAAAAACTTCCGATAAGCCGTTCACCGGCCAGAAATCTCTGCCGCAACCCTCTATTCGAATGTCTCATGACTGCGCCTTCGCCTGACCTTAAGGGTTTACGTTCAGTTTGCTGTGCTGCTTGGAAGTGGAAGACCGACCAATTTGGAAGGATTATCTCGCACCAATAGCCGCACTTCGTCTTCCGTCAGCCCAGACGCCAGACACAGCTTGATGGCCTGACGCATGCCTTCTACGGGCGTGGGATTGTCCACTTGCCCAAGGTCAGAGCCGATCGATGAGTTTTCAACGCCAGCGGCGCGGATGTGTTCAACTAGCAGTTCAGGTTCAAAGACATTGAAACGGCTGTCGATATACAGACAGGCAGACTGCTCGATCAGCGCTCCAAATTCTGCGATCTCGCGGATGTCATCGTAAGTAAAATGGAGACCGTACATCGGGTGATTGACAATCAGGTTTTTCACGCCACGCGTTTTGGCTTCCTCAAACAACTTCCAGATTTCCCAAACGTGCAAATGGCCCGACGACAAGACGGCGTCGAATTTGGCAATCGAATCCAGGATCTCTTTGACTGGATCTGTAACTTGGCCGCTGTCGTCTAAAACCGTCAGCAGTTTAGGCGCCTTAAGCTGAACATTCATGGCCAGCCGGGATTTTCGGAATGAACTGCGGATATGATTGGCGGATTGTGCAGTTGGCATCCAAATCATTTTACCACCATGATTCAGTTCTGAATCAACTACATATGGGTTGAACCCACCGGTGGTGTTATTCAGAACCAGGCCACCGAACATCGACACGCCCAGATGCCCCAACACGCGTTCCATCATTGGGATAACTGGCGCAACCGAATAGTGGTGATCTTTAAACAGGATGCCCCGAATCCCTGCCTCTGCCGCCTGTTCGACCGCCTGCATGTGATCAACTTGGCGGTCCATGATGGAGGGTCCTGAATGAACGTGCAAATCAACTGCGCCCTGCATGAGGGCGTCAACGATGCCATTGTCAACACCGGAAACTAACTCGCGGACCTTGATACGGTTACTTTCAGAATCCATCGCGACTTTCCTCAACGTTGCTAACTTTTGAGGATATCACTATAAATCATGGTCATCTGAGCAACTGGATTTACCGCCCTTTCCGCAGAGTGGAACAGCTACGATCGCCAGAAAACTGAAGCGCTTCATCGTTCGTCGACAGTATTGACAAAACCGAAGTGTCCACGTTTTTGTCGCGCATCCTACTCTTACTGCGCGAAACTAAACGGCATCCTCGACAAGGTTGATCAAATCGACAATCGTTCGGTTGGTTTCAACCGGGAATAAGAACTCATCGCCCAGCTTAACGATGGCACTGTTCAACGCCTCAATCTAGGTGCGCCGTCCAGCACTGCGATCTTGCAGCATCGATGATTCATGATGCTGGTGATATGCATAGGCATGGTTCAGCATGCTATTAATGCGATCCCCATTAACGTTTATACCGACAGCCTTAGTGAGCCTCCCCGAAGAGTGGTCCGCACCTATGATTAGGAAATCGGAGGACCATAGATGGCAATTAAGAGACCTAAGCCCGAAGAGATTGTCGTGAAGTTACGGCAGGTTGAAGTGCTGATGGGGCAAGGCATGCCCCGGATTGATGCTATCCGTCAGATCAGTGTGACTGAACAAACCTAATACCGCTGGAAGAAGAAACGAGACCTTGTCCGCCATTGGTCCGAGGACAATGGTCGAGTGCGGAATGGGTGCCGAACATCTCAAGGAACCAAAGCGTCTTCAGAAAGAGAATGAGCGCCTTCGCCGAGCGGTTTCTGACCTGGCACTGGATAAACTGATCTTGAAGGAGCCCTGAACGGGCGGAGCCCCTCGCGCCGACGTGCCTGCATTGATCACCTGCGCAGCCAGGTGAAGGTTTCTGAGCGTCGTGTATGTCGGGTTCTGGGCCAACACCGGTCCACACAACGTCGAGTGCCGCAGGGGCGTGCTGACGAAGACCGCCTGGTTGCGGACATGATCGAGCTGACACGCCAGTTTGGTCGATATGGCTACCGTCGAGTTGCTGCCCTGTTAAGAAACGCGGGTTGGCCTCTCTCGGGATATTGCGGTGCAATACCCTGCCGGGCAGCGAGTGAATAACAAACGTGTTGAGCGTTTGTGGAAACGTGAGGGGCTTAAAGTGCCTATGAAACAACCGAAGAAGGGGCGGCTCTGGCTAAACGATAGATCCTGTGTCCGGTTACGTCCCGAGTATCGCAATCATGTCCTCCTCTCGGGCATGTAAACATGCCCTGCCGGGCAAAGGGATCGTACGGCTTCGTGCATCACCGAACCGATGATGGCAGGGCGTTCAAGACATTGAATATTCTGGACGAACACAGCCGGGAATGTCTGGCGATCAGAGTGAAACGGAGGTTGAACTCGAACGAGGTTATCGACGCGCTGACGGACCTGTTTATCCTGCGTGGCGTGCCTGGGTACATTCGGTCAGAGTTGCCCATTGAAGGCGCCATTGGTTCGAGCCCAATGGGCGACGGCCCTGAGTTCATAGCGGAGGCAGTCAGGGACTGGATCAAAGCCGTTGGCGCCAAGACAACCTACATTGAGCCAGGATCCCCTTGGGAGAACGGATACTGCGAGAGCTTTAACGGACGAATGCGGGACGAGCTGCTGAACGGAGAAATCTTCTACTCGCTCCGTGAGGCCCAGATCATCATCGAAAGCTGGAGGAAACACTACAACACCAAACGACCCCACAGTGGTCTGGGCTACCGCCCTCCGGCGCCTGAGGCCATCGTCCCGGTGGACCAAAGGCCAATCATGCACTAACTTTCAAATTGGACCACGCAAGTGGGGCTACTCAACGCCATATGTGCTGTCAACAATGGTGGTCACCGCGATTTGGCGTGCCTGGTTCCATTACGATTTTGGTTTTCTCAACAACGTCCTAAGAACCGTGAACCTGCCACCGGTTGAATGGCTGTTCGACCCGGACATTGCGATGCTATCGTTGGTGTTGGTTGACACATGGCAGACTACGCCGCTGACTTTCCTTATCATTTTGGCGGGCCTTCAGGCCGTACCAGACGAAGTCTACGAGGCGGCAAATGTCGACGGGGCCGGCCCAGTCCGGGTCTTCTGGTCTATTACACTGCCTTTACTGATGCCCTATCTGTTCCTGGCAGCTCTGCTACGCAGCGTCGACGCCTTCAAAATCTTTGACAAAGTCTACTCCCTAACCGGCGGGGGACCCGGCCAAGCGACCGAAACTCTGTCGATGTATGTTTATCGCCTCGGCTTTCGGTTCTTTGATGTTGGGCTCGCCTCGGCGGCTGCAATCATTATGGTAGTGATCGCAGGCTTCCTCGCCATGATCTACGCATCACGTCTAATGAAAAGTGAGAAATAATGGGTATCCGGCAGATTTTCACTCTCCGTGCGCTTACAACCTATGCTCTTACCGCGATCTTTTTGGTGCCCATTGCATGGATGATTTCGACCTCGGTCCGCCCACCACTGGACTATATCTCGACATCGACTTCGCTGATCCCTTCGTCTGTGACCCTGGAGCACTACCGGGACCTGTTGCAAGACGATCTGATGGGCAAGGCGATAAACAGCGTCATTGTCGCGCTAAGCACCACGATCCTAGCGCTGGCAGCTGCCTTTCCAGCCGCCTATGCGTTGGTCCGCCTGAAATTCCCTGCCCGTCTGGATCTGGTCTTTTTGGTGTTTGTCCTGTTGGTCAAACTCACCCCGCCCATCTCATTGGCGATTCCCCTGCATCAAGTGCTGCGCACATTAGGATTGTTGGATACTTTGGCCGGGCTGATCCTTGTTTATCAGGTCTACGCCCTGCCCTTTGCCATTTGGATGCTGCTTGGATTTGTCCGCGACGTGCCAGTCGAATATGAGGAAGCAGCATTGGTTGATGGCGCCACTCTACAACGCCGCCTTTGGTCGATTGTCCTGCCCGTCATGGCACCCGGTTTGATCGCCACATCGGTGTTTGTTGTCATCCTGAGCTGGAACGAATTTGCCTACGCGTTGCTGTTCATTCAATCGCCTTCCAAATTCACCCTGCCGACCTATATCGCTACCCTGGTTACCGAAGATGAAACCTTCTGGGGGCAACTGTCTGCCGTTGGCTTTATGGCCTCATTGCCAATTCTTGTGATGGTCAGTTTTGTGCAAAAGGGTCTGACGCAGGGCTTTAGCGGCGGTATCAAGTAATCGATGGTCGACGGTACTTATAACCTACTGCATCAAGTCCTCCGGCGTGACCGGCAAGGAGACAGGTCGGCCAAGACGCGCAGACAAATCCATCGCCATAGTCAATATCAGGTTTCTATGCCCGTCGGCAGCTGTTGCATGCGGTGTAGACTGTCCAGTATACAACCGCTGGAACCAGGCGTTGGTTTCTTCGCGCATTGGGCCCCAAAGCTGACCGTCATGCATATCACCAGGGGGATAACTGGTTAGAAAATCAACGTGGCGGGGTGCGCCAGGGTCAAAGCCCTCGGGCGC
This sequence comes from Parasedimentitalea marina, assembly GCF_004006175.1. Classification (GTDB taxonomy): domain Bacteria; phylum Pseudomonadota; class Alphaproteobacteria; order Rhodobacterales; family Rhodobacteraceae; genus Parasedimentitalea; species Parasedimentitalea marina. Next base: position 153,931 of record NZ_CP033221.1, on the reverse strand, counting down.
ATAGCCGGCCCCCTGCGCATGGTCTGACGCCAGCACCAAATCGCGGTGTGTGTCCTCAATATCGATGACACCTTCAGTGCCTACGATGCCGATCTCAATCCCGTAAACTGAACCGGGCCAGATTGTCGGCAAGGCCCAGCTGATGTTCATGCTCCAGACGGTGCCGTCGTCCATAGTGAAAATGCCAACCGTGCTGTCCTTTGTGCCGTATTTCCCCAACGACTTATCAACGGATTGGGCAAAAACGGACACCGGCGTCTTGCCCTCCATCAGCCACATGCACATGTCCAGACTGTGGGTGCCCGACACCACCATTGGCGTCAGATTATCCCGATCCTCGGTCCGTGAAAGCGTGGCAATCGGCACCATCCGGTTCATAAAGGCTCGCGTGACAACCGTGGTCACATCGCCGATCTGGCCGGTGATAAGGCGTTCCTTGACCGCCAGGAATCGGCGGCGGAACCGCTGGGTATAGCCAACAACTGCATCCACTCCTGACTCGGTGATTGCGTTCAGGATTTGCTCGGATTCCTTGGCATTTGTCGCCAGCGGTTTCTCGATAAACAAATCAAAGCCGCGCTCAACTGCCAGCAATGTCGGGCCTGTGTGAAAGTTTTCATCCGTAGCGATAATAACAGCGGTGACTTCAGGCCGCGCCAATAACTCTTTGTAATCAGTAGTGAAGAAATCGGCGCCAGTGTCTTTTTGCAACTTCTCTCCCAGCTCAGACTTTGTGTCACACAGGCCAATCCAGCCCACACCAGGATAGTCACGCGCCAATTCACCGCGAATACGGCCAATAGTTCCACAGCCAACAATCGCGAGGCCAATTTCATTGTTCTGTCTCGTCATTTTCTAGTCCTGGTGAGGCCCATATCGGGTGCGTTTCAGTAAGTGTTCATGTGCCCGGTGCCGCCCCAAGTTTGGAATTGGCACTGGGTGTTAGGCAGTGACACGATTACGAAAGGCACGCAGGACGCCCTCGGCAATGATTGCAATCAGGGCAATCAGTAAGAAGGTGCCAATATATTGCGTGGCGATGTAACCGTAGGATTTATTGTCAAAAACCAACATCGAGCGGCGTAGATTTTCATCGGCAAGTGGTCCCAAAATAACGCCCAGCACAATCGGCGCAGTTGGGAAGCGAAAGTAGTGCAGAACAAATCCAGCAAACCCCGCGCCAAACATAATCCAGACGTCAAACATGCTAAGCCGCACCGAATAGGCACCAATCACACAGATTGGAATGATCATCGGCAACAACACCCCACGGGGAAGGCTAAACAGTTTCACACAGGGTTTGATCAGAGCAATTGCCGCGACATACATCAGCAGATTGGCGACTATCAGCGCCGCATAGATGTAGTAAATCAGCCCAGGATGGTCGATTTCAATTGTTGGTCCAACTACCACATTCTTCAATGCCAGCGCCCCCAACAAGGCGGCAGCGGCAGCATTTCCTGGAATGCCCAGCGACAACAGGGGCAACATTGATCCGCCAATATTGGCGTTATTGGCAACCTCAGCACTCACAATCGCCTCATAGCTGCCCTTGCCCCACTTCGCCTTTTCGTCGGGCTTGGCCCGGCGTTTGGCAATGTCATACGACAGGAACGATGCAACATTCGCGCCCGCCCCTGGAATGGCGCCAATCAAGGTGCCGATCACCCCAGATCGCACCGCCGTCGGCGTATATTTCATCAGCAGGCGGAATGGAGGCAGCACCCGGCCCACCTCTTTGGGGATTTTGTAGTGGTTTTTCTGTGGCAAGACCCTCAGCACTTCGGCTAGGCCAAACAACCCGATCAGAACCGCGACATAGTTCACACCATCCTGAAGTTCGAGCGAGCCGAACGTAAACCGAGACACGCCATGAATAGGGTCAATGCCCACAAAGGCGACCAACAACCCGATCCAGCCGGCGATCCAGCCTTTTAGCGGCATACTGCCCGCAGACATTGAGCCACTGACCGTGATCCCGATCATCGCCAACAAGAACATCTCCCATGAGCGGAAATTCAGTGCAAAAGACAGCACCAGTGGAATGAAACCGACCAGCAAAAGGATACCGACCCAGTTGCCAATGAACGAGGCGCCGATGGCCATGCCAAGCGCTTTGCCTCCCTCGCCCTTGCGGGCCAGCGCATGACCTTCGATCATGGTGGGAACCGCATCTGGTGTGCCGGGGATATTGATCATCACGGCGGAAATCGCGCCACCAAAGACGCTGCCGGTATAAACGCCCAACATGAAGGATAGCGCTGTGTTCTGCTCCATGCTGGCAGACAGGCCAATCAACAAAGCCATTGCCATAGTGGTTGAGAGGCCGGGCAAAGCGCCCCAAATGATGCCCAATGACACGCCGGTCAGGGTGATCAGCAGGATATACGGAGATAGCGCCTGTAGGATTGCATCGATAATCATTAGTAGGACCCCGGCAGCGGAACTTCGAAGACATAGCGAAACACGCCACCAAACTGACCGACCAGATGACCGAGACGATAAAGGCAGGTAAAAGGCCCGCACGCCAGAAATAGGCCAGCAGTAATGACAACATTACAGTCGTATGCGCTTCAAACGCGCCCAATTGTAACGGCATGCCAAACAGCTCGAACCGGTAAGTGAACGGGATCACATCCAGTGCCAGAATGTAGGCGCCTATAAAGGCAAACAGCAGTGCGGTGCGCAGAAACGAGACCTCTTCCTCGGTGTCATCGACCACCACCGGCATGGACCGGCGCTTCCACGCGAGATAACCCAACATCGCTGCCATCAGCAGCAGCGAGGCTGCGGTGACAATCGGCAGCAGACCCGGGAAGGTCGAAACGCCACCGGGCATTTTCAAGGACAGTGCTTCGTAAATTATCCAGACAGACAGCGCGGCCAGAAACGCCGCCGCAATCATATCCTGTTTTGGCGATGCAAACCCGGCGTTTTCGTCTTCGTACAAAGGAGGCTTTGGAAGTCATTTTCAGTCCTGTGATCCCTGTCTCGTACCGTGGCTGATTGCCTGGAAAGTCCAATGACTCCCCAGGCCGATGGCGGGTTTAGCCAACTGGCTTGTAACCTTGCGGTGGCCACCAACTGTCAAAGTCTGCCGGATCCGGTAGACCAAGGTCGCTTGCAGATTTAACGTCTGCACCGATCTGGTCAGAAAACTTGTTGAAGGTATCCACAGTGATCGTCTCAAGCTGGGCAGCAGTCCGGTCGGCACTTTCACCCGTGCGGATATTCAGTTGGAAGAATTTTTATCCAGCATCTCGCCGAACCCGGCTGAATTGGCCGCAGCGATAAACGCCTCTTCTACCTGGGCCTGAATATCAACTGGAGTGTCACGCTTCATGATGAAGTTGTAAGTGGGGCCAACAGGTAGGAACGAAGCGATTGACGGCAAGAGGTTGCCCACTGTCGGCAAAACAGTTCCATCGTCCAACACAATATCTTCGGTTCCAGTTTGCTGTAAGCATCGCATCTTACCCGCGCGGATCAGCTCGATATGCTCATGAACACCGCCGCCAGCAATATCAACTTCGCCTTGCATCCCGGCGAGGGTCGCATTTTTTCCGCCCTTGTACGGTATATAGTTCAATGTAATTCCGGCAAAAGATCCAACGATCATTGCCAGTTCATGCCACAGGCCACCGGTGCCAGAAGTCGAAATACTAATGCTACCCGGATTAGCTTTTGCAGCCTGAACCACATCATCAAAAGTTTGGAACGGTGAATCTATCGGCACCGACCAACTGGCCAGCGCGCTTGCGGCCTGGAAAAAGCTCCACTCTTCCCATGGTACAAAATCCACGTGCCCCATAACCCGGACAAATTTATTATAATTGGCGCCGCCCAAAACAGTGTAGCCATCCGCCGCTTGTGCGTGAACGTAATTTGTTGCCACTGCACCAACAGCCCCAGGCTTATTGATAACATTGACTTTCCAACCCTTCGCAGCCGCCATTTCAGAGGCCAACTTGCGCATAATTGTGTCGGTGCCGCCACCGGCGCCATACATGACCACAATGGAAATTGGCCGCTCCGGATAGCCCGAGGCCAACGCTTGCGTCGCCGGTATGGTAATAGCCATTGCGCCCATTGCCGCCGTGCCGCCTGCCAGCATCTGGCGCCTGTTTAGGCTAAACTTATCTGCTTTGGTCATCGTCTTCTCCCTCATTGATTTTGCGATCTTAATTCCGGGTTTTTTTCGCCTTCCCTCGCAATGCGCACAGCATTCAATCAGGTCGTGACAGTGGGCTTGAAGCTGAACACCAACTTTTCCACCACCTTGTCGTTGCGCCTGATTTGAATGCGCTGCGGCAGCCCAATTTGCTGCCCAAGCATCCTCCCTCGTTCTCGCAACAAGCAGTCTCAGCATTCCTAGAAGCTTGAGAACCAATATTTTTTGATGCGAGGTATTATCAAATTTGATGCATGGTCGTGACATATTTTGAATGTCAGCGTCTGGCTTCAGTCTCTGACAAAATTCTTGTCTCTTATGACCGCCCTCAGTCCGGCCATCTAATTTGGCCTGTCGCGGACCAACGCGCAGACACAAATTGGAATGCACACTTGCTTGATGCGCGAATATGGCGGCCGATTCGTGATATGAATAAAACAGCCATCACCTGGCATTCCCCATGCCGTGTTCACCACATTACAAACGGAGTCGAAAATTTCGATTTTCCAATATTTATAACAGGTTAGGGTGTATTGTTGTTGACTCCCACATCACAGGGAGCAGTTAGTTGGTGCACAAAAGCTAAAAAAGTGTTGTCTGGGGATAAGTTGCGTGCCATGAACTTTGTAGTCGCAAGTTTGCGAAATTTGCGCTGTTTGGCGTCGAAACACAGTAGGCCCGCCAAGAGGCCATCAAGGCAGAGTAGATTAGACCATGAAAACTGTAGAAACCAGTTCTATTGCAGCATCGATTGCTTCAAACGCGGCACGCCTGTCCGACGCGCTCAACAATCATATGCGCAACAGTTTTCAACCTGACAGCCGAAAAGCATTGCGTAAATTTCACCCAGCAGAAGTGTCTGAACTGACCGGCATCAGCATGTCGAACTTAAGAACCCGACATCAGGAGAGCGACTTTCCGGATGTTGAGGCGGATTCCAGGGGTCGCAGGCTCTATACAGCAGAAGAGATCGACCAAATCCGCCACGTGATGGCGCGCACCGGGCGAAACGGTGAGACCTATCTTCCGGGACGCCGTGATGGGGATGCCCTTCAGGTCGTTTCTATCGTAAATTTTAAGGGCGGCTCGAGCAAAACCACCAGTGCGATTCACTTAGCACAGCGCTATGCATTGCGGGGATACCGAGTTCTTGCAGTCGACATGGATCCGCAGGCCAGCCTGACGACAATGTTTGGCTATCGCCCGGAAATTGAATTCGCTGAGAGCGGCACGATTTACGATGCCCTGAAATACGAAGACCCGGTTCCATTGAGCCAGGTCATCCGGAAAACCTATTTTCATAATCTGGATCTGGCGCCGGCTGGCCTGTTGTTGTCCGAGTACGAGACCGAGACCGCCTATGCGCTTCAGCACAAACTCGATCCTCCATTCACCCAGCGTTTGGCCATTGCACTCGACGAAGTCGAAGCAAATTATGATATTGTCATTATAGACTGCCCGCCTCAGCTTGGGTTCACGACAATGACCGCTCTGCTTGCATCAACGGGTCTGCTTATTACTGTTGTTCCAAGCATGCTGGATGTGGCTTCTATGGCGCAATTCCTTGAAATGGCTGGAGAAACTGTTCAAGCCTTAGAGGAAGCCGCAGGACCGGTTGATTGGAATTTCCTTAAGTTTCTAATCGCCCGTTATGAACCTACGGATGTACCACAGTCACAAATGGCCGGGTTTTTGCGGTCCATTCTGCTTGACCAAGTCCTGAACACACCGATGTTGAAATCCACGGCGATCTCGGATGCAGGGATGACACAGCAGACAATTTATGAGCTGGATCCCTCGCAAGTCGTCAAGAAAACGCTTGGGCGCATCCTGGAGAGCGTGAACGGCGTAGCCGACGAATTCGAGAAAACTATCCAGCAAGCTTGGGGAAGGGAAACTGACTGATGGCCCGTAGAAATTTATTCCAACCCCCTCCCCCGCCTGATGCAACAACCATTGCGACATCGTCCACCGAACAAAAACAGCGCTTTCCAAACACTGGCGCAATGGGCGGTGTGAAATCGACCCTCAAGGATGTGGCCAGTAACGCAGTGAGAGACATTTCGGTCGATATGATCGAAGAAAACGGCCCCAAGGACCGGCTCTCTTTTAGCGATGCTGATGTACTGGCACTGGCCGAAAGCATTAAGTCGCATGGCCAACAGGTGCCAATCATGGTTCGGCCTGTCGTGGACAAGCCGGGTTACTACCGCATTGTTTATGGACGCCGCCGGTTACGCGCCCTTAAATTCCTCGGGCTGCCCGCCAAGGCGCTGGTCCGGTCTCTTTCTGATGAACAGGCTATCCTGGCTCAAGGTCAGGAAAACACACAACGTTTGGACCCCAGTTTTATCGAAAAAGCACTATTCGCTGCCGAGCTGGGTGAAAGTGGTTATGAGCAAGCCGTCATTCTGGATGCACTTGCCGTGGACAAACCAATGCTGTCTCGGATGACCAAGGTCGCACGATCTATTCCAAAGTCTGTGATCCAACGTATTGGATCTGCACATGGAATAGGCCGTAGACGCTGGGAAGACCTGGCAAACCATCTGCGAAATGATGACCTGGACATTGAACAAATCTCTTCAGCTCTTCAGCTCGAGGAAACCACAAGCTCGGATGACCGCTTTGCTGTGATCAATAACGCTGTTGTGCGTGCGCTGAAACCACAGGCCCCAGATGAGCTTGCCCCCTCCCCGACCCTATCGATCACGTTAGGTGATGGACCGGCCCTGGCAGAGATCAAAGAGACTGCACGTGCCTTAACCGTCAAGCTGTCGAAGACTGATGCACCGGATTTTGTTCGATGGATGCGTGACAACGCCGAAGCCGAACTGACGCGTCTCTATGAGACGTGGCAGTCAGGCCAAGGCACTGACTGAACCAATACCAACGAAACCCTATAATAAGGAGCACGACCAACAGCCCAAAAAAGAAAGAGCCCCCCAAGGAAATTCCCGGAGAGCCCAATCTGTTCTTTGCACTTTCAGATCTACCAGCTTCTCCGCGCCAGTCAACAACAACCGAATCGGTTGAACGGAGATTTGCGGCCTTTTTCCTGATTTTTTGACAAATCTGGGTTTTTTCCTCCGGTTGTCGTGAAAACAACATGGCATTTCTTCAAGCAGCTGCGCCCACTGGGTTGCGGTCCGATCCACTATTGTCCGCGGACAATGCGATTCCTGAACGCCACATTGTCGTTGCGACCCTTCGCAATGCGGCCCCCCGATTGGGCCTAAGCACCTCAGTGCTTACGACCCTTGATGCGATGCTTTCGTGTTTGGCACCGAAACGCAATCACCACACAGTCTTTGCATCTAACGCCACGCTCACATTTCGGCGCAATGGTATTTCAGACAGAACGATACGGCGGCACGCCGCAGCCCTACAAGAGATCGGCCTGTTGGTTCGCCGCGACAGCCCAAATGGAAAGCGGTTCACCAAGCACAGCCGCCACGACGGCAAAGCTCTCCGGTTTGGGTTTGACCTAACACCCCTGTTTGAGCGCCTACATGAGATCGCCGCACTGGCCGCTGAGGTCCTACGGGAACGCGATCAAATTGATTACGTGCGGTCCAAAATTCGCTCTGCTGCCAATCATTCCCTACAGCACGACCCTAACAATATACATGCGCTCAATACCCTACGTGTTCTTCGCCGTAAGCTGTCTCTCACTGACTGCGAAAAACTTCTTGCAGACCAACCCCTGGCCACCGTCCAAGCTGAAGCAGAGGATGATATTGTCGACGCATCAACAGCAACTCTGGCCGCCAGTGACGGTCAAAATGTCCGCCACTATCATAGGTCAAATAAAGAAGATATTGATAAAGAAGAAAAGCCTGTGACAACAGACACCCCTGGACAGAACCAGGGCAATGAAATCACCATCCCTGAGCTACTAAGGGCTTGCCCAGAAGCCTCCCAGTTTGCATTAGATAAAGTTACAACTCATCATGATGTTATCGCACATGCGCGAACACTTGCTCCAATGCTTGGCATCAACAATCACAGCTATGATGCTGCGCAGCTCCGTCTCGGAGCAATGGGAGCTGCCATGACCGTCTGGGCAATCATGCAGTTTCATGAAAAAATTAAGTCCGTTGGCGCGTATTTCCGTTCACTGACTACTGGTGCAAAGAGCGCGGATTTCAGCCCTGAAAAACTAGTCAAGCGCCTTGCTTCAAGTCAGACCCAGCTTGCATAGGGAAAGGATTGTCCGCGGACAATCTTCTTTCTGTCCAAAGTAAAGATTGGCTCTCATCGAGTACCACTGCCCATTTTCGCACCACCACCTTCGGGTCAGCCAGCATCACGCAATCTGGAGGTTGTTAGAATTTGTTGTTCACCCAACCAGTTCAGCACCAGCAGACCAAAGTGTCTTGAAAACCAGCAGACCCTTGCAAACTCTAATGAATAAGCTCTGGAAGGCAGTATATTTCTGACAATCGATACCTTCTATCATTCGACGGCAGATAGTTACGGATATTAGATCACCCATCTACCAGCGATCCGCTTGCCTTGACGATCACCTCAAAAAGACGGTCTTGCCAGCGTTCAACACCCGTATTTGTCTTGGTCACCAAAACCAGGTCTCGCTGAGGAAAAGGTTTTTTAACGTCACGAATATACACGCCATCATCCGCATATCTGAAAATGTCCGGGCGCGGTAATATTGTATAGCCCAATCCGTTCTTAACACATTCCATCGTCGCTTCGATGCTGTCCAAAATGATGATCTTTTCTGGCCTGTCCATCAGATCGTGCATCGCAGAAGCAATCAACTGGCCGATGCCTGTACTTGGCATAAAGTGAATAAAGGGGAGCGCCTGGCTAAGGGCGTTAGTTTCAAGGTGCTGGTGATCTCCCGGAATTGCAATTGCCATGTCCTCTGACGCTATCAGATCAAACCTTAGGCCAGCGATCGAACCTTGGACTTTGGTTACCACTGCGGCATCCAGCAGCCCGGTTGCCACATGGTTTGACAGTTTCTCGGACAGGCCCGAGCGAACTTGGAATTGGGCAAATGGCGCTTCAGCCTCAACGATTGAAAGAAAACTTGGCAAGATCCGCACGCTGGCGGACTGTATAAATCCAACTCGATAATTTCCAACCAACGGGTCATCAATTTCCGCCATTGATTTCAGGTTGTCGCGCTCACGCAGCACTCTGCCAGCTTGATCCGCAATCCGACGCCCCAATGGTGTCAGAAGAGGAGGTCTGGAGGCTCGATCAAAAATTTTGGCACCAAGGTCATTTTCCAATGTTTTCATCTGCATAGAAAGCGCCGACAACGTCATATTTTGCAGTGCAGCTGCTTTGCTAAAAGATGTGACTTGGCCAATCCGAACCAGTGTTTCCAATGCACGGATATTCATTAATTCAAAATCCTTGTAGTTAATCTTGAGTTTTATTAGATTGATATGAATTTCTCAACCTGTCATTTTTGACAGTATGGAAAATTCAACTAGAACCAAAATGTACCAACAGGTTGCACGTACGCTCGCAGCCAAATTTGCGCCGCGCGCCTCTAAGTGGGACCGCTCTCGCGACTACTGCTGGGAAAATGTGTTTGAACTTGCCGATGCGGGTTTTATGGGAATGACCATTCCCACTCGGTTCGGCGGGCAGGGGCCTCTTTCTACGATACAGTGCTGGTCGTAGAGGAAATTGCAAAGGCCTGCACCCTGTCGGCGCGGATCGTTGTAGAAGCCAACATGGGCGGTATTAGCGCCATCATGGCTTATGGCACGGATGAACAGCGCGCCTTTGCAGCACCTTTCGTATTGGCCGGTGACAAGCCCGCGATCTGCATCACAGAGCCAGAAACGGGCAGTGCAGCGACAGAGATGCGGACAACGGCGCGACGGGTGGGGATAAGTATATACTCAACGGGCGCAAACACTGGATTACCGGCGGCGGTGTTTCCAAGCTGTATGTCATTTTGCGCGTGTCTTGAATGAAGACGGCATGAACGAAGGCCTTACCGGGTTCATCGTTCATCATGATCCTGCGCAGGGTATCGAACCTAACGGATTTCGCGTTCTTGGTCGTGAACACACGATGGGATTGTGCGGCATGCCAGAGGCAGAGCTTGAGTTTGAAGACCTTGAGGTCGAGGCGCGTTTTGCCCTGATGCCCCGTCAGGATTCAAGCGTGGATTTGCCGATCTTATGAACGCCTACAACAGTCAACGTGTTGGGGCGGGCACCATTGCGATGGGGGTGGCTGCAGGTGCGTTGAGCCATGCCATACGCTACCTGAAAGAGCGCCAGCAATTTGGACGCCCATTGGCAGAATTTCAGGGACTGCAGTGGATGCTTGCCGATATGGACGCGGGCGTTCATGCTTCACGGTTGATGCTGCATCAGGCTGCTTTGTCAAATGGTCCAAACGGATCACCGTTCCCCGACATAATGATGGCGGCACGTGCCAAAGCCTTTGCTTCTGAAACCGCAATTAAGGTGGTCAACGACGCGCTGCAGATTTTCGGAGCGCGCGGCTACGGTGACAAGGAGCCCTTGGAACGTATGTACCGCGATGTCCGCATGTTTACGATTGGTGGGGGCACTGCACAGATCCTGAAAACACAGGTTGCCGGGCATCTCTTGAACATCAAGACACCGCAAACCCGAGACGGGTACAGCAATCTTGCACAGCGAAACTGGGGATCCTCATGAGCATGAATTTACGCGCTGCCGATTATGTCGCGCGCCGGTTATATGAAGCGGGCTGTCGCCATGCATTTGGTATGCCTGGTGGAGAAGTCCTGACCATTGTGGATGCACTGGTAAAGGCCGGGATCAAGTTCATCCTGTGCAAACACGAAAACAACGCAGGGTTCATTGCCGAAGGTGTGCATCACCGCAATGGCGCCCCTGCTATCCTTGTGGCAACCGTTGGACCAGGCGCCGTCAATGGTGTGAATGTTGTCGCCAATGCGCATCAAGATCGCGTTCCGATGATCGTTTTAACTGGTTGTGTAGATGAGGATGAGGCGCAAACATACACCCATCAGGTCTTAGATCACCAAGCTGTTTTCCGGGACATCACCAAGGCGACCTATCGTCTGACGGCTGACAGTGCGGATATAATCGCTGACAAGGCCGTCAGTGTCGCAACCGAAGGCCGGGCCGGGCCCGTTCATATCGATGTGCCAATTGGTGTGGCAGATAAAGTCACCGAAGTTAAGCGGCGTAGACGCCCTGTGGCCATGCCTGTTGTCCCGTCATCGGGCCCGGATTTGGACATGGCGCGGAGATGGTTGTCGACGTCTGAGCGACCTGTCATGATTGCAGGCCTTGATGCGGTTGCGGACGGGGCAGGGGCCGAAATCCTGGCCTTTTGTACCAAATTTAATGTGCCACTGATCACAACGTATAAGGGCAAAGGCCTGATCCCCGAGGACCATCCACTGGCCCTGGGCGGGGCAGGGCTTTCTCCGAAGGCAGACGGTATTTTGTTGCCGTTTATCGAACAGGCTGACCTGATCATCTGCGCAGGCTATGACCCAATTGAAATGCGCACTGGCTGGCGCGAGATTTGGGATCCTGCCTTGGTCAACGTCATTGATATAGCCTCGGTGCCCAATACGCATTACATGCACCAGGCAACGTTGAACATGGTGGCCAATACCCGAGAAACGCTGGCGGTGTTGGGCTCTGATGTGCAGGGCCGCCCAACTTGGACTGGCCAAGCCATCGCAGCCGTAAAAATACAGCTCGCGCTGGCCTTTCCAACGGATGAAGAGTGGGGGCCGGCCGCCGTAATCGATGAGTGTCGGAAGTCCTTGCCGCGGGATGCTCTTGCCACGGCGGATTCTGGCGCGCACCGAATTTTGTTATCGCAGATGTGGGATTGTTATGAACCCCGTGGTCTTATTCAATCCTCGGCGCTTTGCACGATGGGATGCGCCGTCCCAATGGCGATCGGCGAGAAAATCGTAGAGCCTGACCGTCAGGTCATCTCTTTCTCAGGGGATGCTGGCATGTTGATGGTCGCCGGAGAATTGTCCACCGCTGCTGAGCTGGGCGGCAATACGATCTTCTTGGTTTTTGTGGATGCCAGTCTTTCCTTGATCGACCTGAAACAGCGTCAGCGTCAGATGCATACCAATGGTGTTGAGTTTGGCCTGCATGACTTTGCCACTATTGGTCGGGCCTTTGGCGGAAATGGATTTGACGTTGCCACCCGCGCCGAGTTGCAACAGGCCTTGAATGCTGCGCAATCCTCTGATCGGTTTTCGGTGATAGCTGCTCGGATTGAACAGCACGCCTATGATGGTCGATTATGAAGTCCAAGGCACTGCCCGTACAATAAATATCAGAGTTGCGTTTGACTGTGCGCTGATCGGGAAAGGGCAGGGCCCTTTCTCCTTGCATCGGAAAATCGCGGTGCGCCTGAAAGCAACCAAAGGGTACAAGTTCGCCAAAGTTTGGCCCTCCGCATGTTCAAACGAACCAGGTCAGCCAAACGTTATCTTTATAAAAGAACGTCCTCTACCAGCTGGGAAAACAGCTGACTTTTGCCATTCACACCGGCCTTTTTGTAGATGGCGGTACATTGAGCTTTGGCAGTCCCAATACGTGTTTGTCTTAACGTTGCAATTTCGGCCAGTGACATACCTTTCAAGCCAAACCACGCAATGTCAGTTTCAGCGCTGGTAAGCCCTAGCTCTGAGAAATGCCGATCCACCACTGCTGAAAATTCACCTGATGTGATGTGGCGCGCCAAGCGGCCTGCGACACAGGCCAGACAACCGCATAGCTTAGCTCTGAAGGTGTTGTGGACTATGGCGCCTTGGTTTTGATCCGAATGACACGAACCCCGTGCAAGGTTGAAGCCGACGGTAGTCAGTTGTCGGGTGTTTTTTGGGATTGTTATAAGTCTAATACTGGTGAAAGCACCACGTGACACCTGGTCTTTGGGCACAACAATACGCTGTTCAGCCAACTTCCGAATGCATGATGCTTAGCAATCTGGACATCCCGGGTGATAGGGTAGGAAGGTCTGCTATTGTGTAGTCCTCTAGTGCAGTAAAGAATGCCTCCTGGGCGATATTTAGGGCGTTAGATAGACCGCAAGCGGGGGAAAACCTGCAAGCTCCACCATCCGACGACATACATTCGACCAGCGGCTTGTCCGCCTCTAAACCTCTGAGCACCGTTCCCAGGTTTATCTGGGACGGGTCTCGGGCCAGGCGCAGCCCGCCGCCGCGGCCCCGTGTTGAAACCGCATAACCCTCGTGAACCAGCCAACCGGTAACTTTGGCCAGGTGGTTGTATTTTGCATCGTGCAAATCTGCGATTTGACGCGTGGACAAAAGCTGGTCTGGCGAGGCGGCCAGATGAATGAGAATACGAAGCGCATAGTCTGAGAATTTTGAAAGTTGCATGCCGTGCACTTAGCACGACTTAACTGGTATCCCAAGTGTAGATTTAAATTGACATTCAAAATGCAAGTTTATAGGCACAACGGGAACAGACTTGGAAAGGCCAACACATGCAAACTTCGATCCTTCTTGTAACCTTGGCTCTCATGGCCCTTTCCGGTGCAGTGATGCTCCGTGTTTTGAGGGCGAAAGATGGGCCTTCTCCGCCACCTAGCGTCAACAAGCAACGCTCACGGTTTATCTGGTGCCTCGTAATACTGGGAGTATTGGTGTCACTGGCATCCCTGCGCGACTGGCCGCATCGTTCCGCGGGCAGTGACGCCATGATCGTGAAAATCACCAGCGGTCAATGGTGGTGGGAAACTGACACGGCTGAAATTCCACTTGGGCAACAGGTTGAGTTCCGCGTCACCACTGAAGATGTGAATCACGGACTTGGCATCTATGACCCGGATTTAAATCTGGTCGCACAGGTTCAGGCGATGCCGAACTACACCAACAAACTGGTCCACACCTTTGAGGTGCCCGGAACCTACCAGATCCTCTGCATGGAGTTCTGCGGGATCTCTCATCACGACATGATCAATGAATTTGATGTTCTGGAGGAAAGCAAATGAAGCTGGAATTACGTTCCCAATCCAAGGAAAACCCGCCGCCAAATCCACATGAAGCTCTAATAAAGATCACCATGTTACTGGGCGGCGTCGTTTTTTTGTTGATGATGGTATTCGGCTTGCTGATGCGGGTTGCCCAAGGTGGATTGATCGATCTTGACCCCGAGCTGTTCTATATGCTTTTGACGGCTCATGGGGCTGGCATGGTTGGCTCTGCTGCTTTGTCGGGTGCTGCGATCATGTGGTATTTCCTGGCGCGGCACGTTGAACTTCGTAGTCAGATATATATCGCTTTTCTGGGGCTGTTCCTGGCCGGAGTTGTGTTGATACTGGGTGCGATCTTCATCGGTCGCTTTGGCGGCGCCTGGACTTTCCTGTTTCCATTGCCTGCGCTGTCTGGCGGTCTTTGGGAGGCCGGGGCTGCAGTAACATTCTGCCTTGGGTATCTGCTGATTGGCGTGGGGTTCCTGCTCTATTATCTGGAGATTGGCCTGAAAATCTCCGGCAAATATGGCGGTCTTTTCGGCGCGTTGGGCTGGCGGTATCTGTTCCGCAATGACGCAACCGACCTGCCTCCGCCAACAATTGTTGCGGCCGCGAGTGTCCTGATATTCAATACGACAGGGATCGTGTTCGGCGCGGCCGTATTGGCGGCTACCATCGTAAACCTGCTGTTCCCAGCTTTTGACGTTGACCCGCTTTTGGCAAAGAACGCCACATACTTCTTTGGCCACGTCTTCATCAACGCGACAATCTACATGGCCATCACTGCTGTGTATGAACTGCTGCCCGAGTACACTGGCCGTCCATGGAAATCCACGCGCCTGTTTATTGGTGGCTGGGCCGCCGTGGTGATTTTTGTACAGGCAGTTTATTTTCACCACTTGCTGCAGGATGTGAATATGCCTGCCTGGACTTTGGCGGTTGGCCAGATTGTGTCCTACGCGTCAGGCGTGCCGCTAATTGGTATTACAGTGTTTTCCTTGTTGGCCTACATCAAGGGATCAAGGCTGAAGTGGGACCTACCTATCGGGTTACTGACACTGGGTGTAGTCGGTTGGGGCTGGGCGTGATCCCAGCGATGATCGACGGGATGATTTCAGTCAATAAGCTGATGCACAACACACAATGGGTTCCAGGGCATTTTCATACCTATCTGTTGCTGGGTGAAGTCGCGATGGCCTTTGGGTTCTCGGCCTGGTTGGTGCGCGACAAGGCGGCGCAGGGCATGTCTGCCCTGGATCGCTTGGTGTTCCGGTCTTATGTCGCCGGTGGTATGGGTTTTGTTCTGATCTTCCTGTGGTCCGGAGCCAGTTCAATCCCACGTCGCTGGGCCGTTCATTTCGACGAATGGCAATTGCAAAGCCAATTGGCGAGTGTGTTTGCTCTTGTTGTTGTGCTTTCCACACTTGTCATGGTGCTGCGTTATGCTGCCGGTCTGTTGCGTCGGTCGTGATGCGACAGTTGATTATAACCACGGTTGCAGCCCTTTTGGGCTGCACCACGCTGTGGCGGGCCACTGACGGGTTTCGGGCCATCACTGCGGAAGGCGCCCGCAGGGTACAGATCTCGGCAAATCCTGAACCCGTTCCCTCTGTTGTTCTGGAAACCATGGATGGCAGTTGGCAGAGCCTTAACAATCCAGACAGCCCGGTATTGCTGGAGTTTATCTACACCACTTGCCCAACTATCTGCCAAACGTCCGGGGGGGACTTCGCTGAACTTCGTGATTTCCTGTTGCAGTATAATCTGCAGGTCCCAATGTTCTCGGTCAGTTTTGATCCTGGAACGGACACACTGGAAAACATGCAAGATTATGCCAAGTGGCATACCGCGACTGGGATGCCCTGGACCGTTGGGCGACCTTTGCCGCAGGATTTGGAGCCTCTGTTAGACCTGTTCCGCATCACCGTCATTCCAGATGGCTGGGGTGGGTATCAGCACAACGTTGCGGTGTTGTTGATCAATCGTGAGGGTGCCTTTTCCGGTGCCTTTGATACCCGTGATTATAACGCCATTCGAGCTGCACTGGAGAAGGAGTTGTGATCCAATATTTGGCACCCATCGCATTTCTGGGCCTCGCAATTGGTGTGCAGTCGCAGGTCGGCTCTGATCCGGTCATCCATGTCCTTGTTCAAATCCCCGCATTGGCTGCGGCCGGTTACACCCTTCCGGTTACAGCGCGGATGCCCCAGATAGCCGTGGCGCCCGCGCTGATTTTGGCACTTGTAACCGGAATGATTTGGATGCTGCCAAGGTCGATTGATGCGGCCTTAATTGATCCTTTTTGGACCATCGCCAAATTTATTACATTGCCGCTTTTCTTAGGTCTGCCGCTGGTTTTGGCCTGGGGACAAATGGGGCCAATCCTAAAGGGATTCCTGAAGGCACAGTCGATTTCAATGCTGCTCTTTTTGGCATTTCTGTACACGCATTCCCCGGTGCGATTGTGCAATTCCTATCTGGAGGAAGATCAAATTCGCCTTGGCCTTGGCTTTGCCTATGTGGCGCTCGGCCTGATCGTGGTTTGGATTGCACCAGTTTTTGTCGGGACTTCTGAAACACATGAGAAAGATGGAAAACATGGCTTTTCTTGATAGCGTGACGACCTTTGCGAATGCGGCGGTTTCCAAGCGCGCACATCTGCAGAGAGACCCTCTTGGTTTCTTTACCCTTGCTATGATGGCCGGAGCCTATGTGGGCCTGGGTATAGTGTTAATATTTTCAGTTGGGCAGGGCGTCGATCCCGGCATCCGCCCGATTGTAATGGGGGCAAGTTTTGGCATCGCACTGATCCTTGTCATCTATGCAGGGTCCGAGCTGTTCACCGGACATACTATGTATATGACTATGGGGCTGTTGACGGGCCGTACGGGAGTTGGCGACCTAGTCCGCTGCTGGGCAGCAAGTTGGGCTGGAAATTTGGTCGGCGCGTCATTTCTGGCGTTGATATTTGTCTATGGCGGCGGTGGCGTCATTCTGGGGACCGGCGAAGATCGCTTGCTGTACAAAGTCGCGGCCAAAAAAATGCATGGTGATGGACTTAACCTGTTTCTAAACGGAATTTTGTGTAATTGGCTGGTCTGTCTTGCGATCTGGACCGGATCTCGAACCCAGAACGATATGGCCAAAATTGCACTGATCTGGTTCTGCCTTTATGCATTTATCGCCGCCGGATTTGAGCATTCTGTAGCCAATATGACGGTGTTTTCCATTACGCTGCTGTCCGACAACCCCGGTGACTTGACCTGGGCCGAGGCGCTGCGGAACCTGGCTTATGTCAGTGCAGGGAATGCAGTGGCGGGTGCTGGAATCATGGGGCTGGGGTACTGGGTGGCTGCTGGACGACCCAAAGCCGAACCAGCTGAAACTTAACTTTGTATTTTGTCCTTCTCTTCTTGCGAGAGGGGGACATCATCGACATCTAGTATCCACACTGAATTTCCGTCGGGATCGCCGTATTGATTTGTCCGGACAGTCCACAAAACTCCAATAAACGTGATCAAAGCAAGCCCGATGGAAATTGGAACAAGGTAGGTAATTGCTGTCATTTTGGTCTCTTCAGGCGCAACCCGTTGGCCAAAACGATGACCGACGAAGACGCCATCAGAAGGGCCGCGCAGTCATTTACCTCATCACCGATCATCAGAACGTGTTTTCCCTGTTCCTGCTCTCTCATCGCCAGAGATTAAAG
The DNA here is from genome assembly GCF_004006175.1 of Parasedimentitalea marina. Taxonomy (GTDB): domain Bacteria; phylum Pseudomonadota; class Alphaproteobacteria; order Rhodobacterales; family Rhodobacteraceae; genus Parasedimentitalea; species Parasedimentitalea marina. The sequence continues at coordinate 136,064 of NZ_CP033221.1, read as the reverse complement.
AAACCGGGAGGTCAAGCGCCTTCAATTATTGTAGAAAGACGTCTGGTTTATCACGCTGCTTTTCTTCGTAGGAAATTTGGTGGATTTCACCATTGGATCGGCGAAACCAAAGTACCGGCCGATCCAATTCTTTTCGATCATTCCCGACAAAATGTGTTGAGCTCAAGTGTGCCCCATAGGTGGCAGAAATTCCCAACCTTTGATGTTCGGTTGCCCGGCGTGAATGCTTTGATCACTTTGCGGCCCGGGTGGTGTCAACGGGCAGCGGTTGGCCTTGATATGCATCCAGGGCCAGTGAGATATGATGGTATTTAGCGGCGGCGTAACCTAAAATCAGACTCAGGATCAGCGCGTAGAATATGCGCTGAGACCGTTTTTCCCGCTCTGGATCAGTCATCCCCTTGTCCTGCCCACAAAACATACAACGTTAGCATCCGAATTTCGGCTTCGGTCAAGCGATCAGACCAAGACGGCATAACGCCCGCCCGGCCATCATTTACTGTTTTCAGGATATCTTGTCGGGTGCCGCCATAAATCCAGGCCGCGTCCACCAGGCTGGGCGCGCCACTTTCCAGGTCACCGATCCCGTCGTCGTTGTGGCATCCCGAGCAATTTTCGGCGAACAGTTCACCGCCCCGCGCCACCGCATCCGGATTATGTTCTGCGCCCGAAATGGCCAGAACATAATCGACGACATCCGCTATGTCCGCCTTCTCCAGCATCTCGTCGCGCCCAAAGGCGGGCATTTCAGCATAACGGGTGTCTTCGTGGTCTGCGTTGATGCCGACCTGCAGGGTGTATTCGATCTCGTCCGGAAGCCCCGACCAAAGCCAATGGCCATCTGTCAGATTTGGAAAACCGTTTTGACCCAGCAAATCTCGCCCATGGCAGACCATGCAGTTGTCACGATATAGTACCCCGATTGAGGCCTCATATTGCGGTCGCAGTGTCGGATCTTGGGCCAGTGTTGTGACATCTTGTGTCTCAAAAGGGGCAAATGTTTCAACTCGGTGTCTTTGTCCGCTTGCAACCTGATCAGTCACCACCGAACGCGAGGAGTATCCAAGCAGACCGCGGGTATAATCGGTCACAAATGGCCAGGTTGGATAGAGCAGCCACATGACAACAGCAACAGCGATGGAACCCCAAAGCCAGATGCGAAAGGCCTTGGGCATCGGTGTATTGAGTTCCTTAATGCCATTCCATTCGTGGCCGGTAGTCAGTTCGCCACTGATCGCGTCACGTTCTGGTTTCATCGGATGATCTCCTCATCGCCCAGCGGACTTAGGGCGGCCTCATCATAGGTGGCTTTCCGGCTGGGCCAGTAGATCCATAGGGCAGCCAACAGAAAAACAGCCAGCAAATAGGCTGCGCCCCAGGTTTTGGAGAACACCAGAACACTGTCATGAACGGTATCGGGGTTCATCGTGCTATCTCCTCTTCATTCAGGTTGTCAAAGTCGACCAGTGTTCCAAGCATTTGCAGATAGGCGACCAGTGCGTCCATCTCGGTCACCTTGTCTGGCTGCCCGTCAAAATCACGGATTTGAACTTTTCGCCGTATCGATCGATCAATGCGTCTTCGTAGTTAGCATCGCGATCTGCCTGGTAGCGGGCATCACTGTCTGCATGGGCGATTTGTTCGCTGGTATAAGGCACCCCAGCTCGGGACAGGGCCGTCAACGAGGCTGGCAGCCGGGCCGTATCCAACCGGGTTTCGGATAGGAAGGCATAGCCCGGCATGACCGACCCCTCGACGATCTCGCGGGGGGTCTTTAGATGGGCGACATGCCAGGCGTCCGAATATTTGTTGCCAATTCGGGCCAGATCCGGGCCTGTACGCTTGGATCCCCATTGGTGCGGATGATCATACATCGACTCGGCGGCCAGGCTGAAATGGCCATAGCGATCCACGTCTGACTTTAAGGTGCGGATCATCTGGGAATGGCAAGCATAACAGCCTTCGCGCACATAGATGTCCCGGCCTGCCAGCTCTAGCGGGGTATAGGGGCGCATGCCGTCGACCTTTTCCACAGTGTTTTCGATGGTAAACAGGGGGGCGATTTCAAAAATCCCCCCCAACGAGGCCACAAAGAGAATGGCGGCGGCAAAGGCAATACCGTTGCGCTCCAGTTTTGCGTGTTTGGTATCCATGAAATTACTCCGCCTGCCGTGCCAGAGGATGCCCCGCACCATCACTCTCTGTGGTGCGGGCCCCGGTTACGGTCATGTAGATGTTGAAGGATCCGATCAGGGCACCCAACAAATAGAGCAGCCCGCCAATCGCGCGCGCCCAGTAGTACGGGATCATCGCGTCAACGGTGTCAATAAAGGCAAAGGTGAATGATCCATTGGGCTCATATGTCTGCCACATCAGCGATTGGGTGATGCCGCTGTTCCACATGGCTCCGACGTAGATAAGCGTACCCGTCAGCGCGAGCCAGAAATGCCATGCCTCTAGTCGCAGGGAATAGGTTCCATCGCGTTTCCAGATCCAGGGCACCATCTTGTACATGGCTCCAAACGTAATGAAAGCGACCCAGCCCAAAGCACCGGCGTGGACATGTCCCACGGTCCAGTCCGTATAATGGCTAAGGGTATTGACCGGACGGATAGCCAGGAACGACCCCTCGAAAGTTGACAGACCGTAGAAGAGGATAGCCACCATCATAAACCGGATCGCAGGGTCAGTGCGGACCTTGTCCCAGGCTCCGTTCAGGGTCAGTAATCCGTTGAAGACCGACCCCCAGCTGGGAACCAACAAGATGATAGACATTGTCATGCCCAAGTATTGGACCCAGTCGGGCAGGGCGGTGTAATGCAAATGGTGTGATCCGGCCCAGAGGTACAGAAATGTGATCCCCCAAAATCCAAGGATCGACATCCGATAGCTGTAGATTGGACGTCCAGCCGCTTTGGGCAAGAAATAGTACATCATACCAAGAAAACCAGCGGTGAGCAGAAACCCAACTGCGTTGTGGCCATACCACCACTGGGTCATCGCATCCTGTACTCCAGCGAACAGCGCATAGCTTTTGGGATAGGCGATGGACACCGGTATGCTGAGGTTATTGACGACGTGCAGCATCGCGATCACCACGATAAAGCCAAGGTAGTACCAGTTGGCAACATAGATATGCGGCTCCGCCCGACGGGCCAATGTACGCATGTAAAGAGACAGATAGGCGACCCAGGTAAACAGCAGCACCAGATCGGCGTACCATTCCGGTTCGGCGTATTCTTTTGATTGAGTGATGCCCAGTGGATATCCGGTAACCGCCAGCAGAACGAAAAGGTTATAGCCGCCAAATACCATCCAGGGCAGCGTTTCACTGGCCAGTCTGGCACGTGATGTTCGTTGCACCACATAGAAGGACGTGGCGATTAAGGCATTGCCTGCGAAACCAAATATTACGGCCGTTGTGTGTACGGGCCGAATACGGCCAAAATTGCTCCAGAACATGTCCCCATTCAACGATGGGATAGCCAGCTGCCATGCCAAAATATCGCCAACAGTGAACCCAATCACACCCCAGGTGAAACAGGCCAGAACCCCCCATTTAATGACATCGTCCTTGTACTCCAGAGGGATATCCGGGGCAGGATCGGAGAGCTTGGTGATAAGATGGATTGCCGCCCAGCCGGTACACCCGGCAATAAGCCAACCGTGCAGGATATATCCGGTATCCCGCCCATAGCCGAGAATAGCGAGCCCAAGTACAAACAGAACCAGCACCACCAACAGTGATATAATCAGTTCAACTCCGCGTGTCATCGATCGGTCTCCTGATCCGGGATACGGTAGAACTCGACCCTAAAGCTGACGATACCCTGAGGAGTGACACTATGTGGTTCTTCGGGCCAAATCGTTGCTGGCTCGGCTGCGGTCACGGTCTGTGCGGGCTTGCCTTTGCGTAAGTAGAGCAGAGACCCCTCGTGTACCATGATCCTCCCCCATACACTTGCCTTGGTCTGATGATCACGGCGCAGCGCATCAGGGAGGGTATCTTGGGTGAACACTGGCGATTCAGAGTATTTCACGGCGTTGGGTGGGAAGATGTCAGGCATCGGTGCTCTCCTGAAAAAGGTCCGCATAGGCATGCCATGTGGCAAAACCCAGGATCGGGAAAAGGGGAATGAGGGCCAAAAGGCCGGTCAGCACGCCTATGGTCACCAGGACAGTGACGCAGGCGGCCCAAAGAAGCATGAGACGGAAATTCTGTGTGGTGGCGTTGAAGCTAAGACCCATTGCTGAAAAACCGTCGATGTCACGATCCACAAGCATTGGGAAAGAAAACACCGAAATGGCAAACCCCAGGGCTGCGAATAAACCTCCTACGGCAGAGCCTATCAAAACCAGGGCCACACCTGAGGGAGTCGTGAACAGTGACTGAAGCGATTCCAGAAACCCGGGAAAGGGATGTAGCCCAAAGAAAATTGCGAACAGCAATGTTGCGGCGCGAATCCAGGATAGAAGCAAGATCATCATAACAACGCTCACCAGAAAGATCTGTCCCGGGGCAGCAATACTGTCGCCACCTTTCCCTTGTTGCCGACGGCTGAGTCGGTACAGGCCGACAGTTGCCATGGGGCCCAGCAGCATGGCTCCGGCCATCGCAGGTAGCATCATCCAGCTCAGACCCACTTGCCATAAAAGCCAGGTTGCCCCCCAGCCCAGTGCCACCAGGCCAACGCCATACGTTATTGCGACTGGCAAGTGTTTTTGAAAATCCGCAATGCCAGACGTCAGCCAGAGAGAGATCCTCTCCACCGGGTTTTCGTTCACAATTCTGGCCTTGCTGCGCAAGGAAACTGCATGGTCTTCGGTCATCACTTCAGATCCTTAGCTGTAAGGTGAACTTTGAATGTAGCTTAAAGGGGATGTTTAGATAGTCAGCTTGAGCGTAAGTTAGGTGCATTGCCGTGCCTTTCCCGAAACTGCCCAATCCCCATAGCCAAACTCTGCCCGATACGGTCCGCCAGATCAGCAAGGCCGTGAGCGGCGCCGTCAGGCAAAATATCTTCCGCTGTGTCGCGAAAAATCCTAAGCCATCGGGAAAAAAGCTCTGGCTGGACTTTGGAGTTTTTCACATGAACCAGCATTGGATTTCCGGAATAACTACGATCCAGCCCAGCGGCATTGCGCCAAAAGCTGGCAATTTTGGCTTCATGGGCGCGCCAATCTGCGGCATTTGTTCCTATTGCGGCATTGAAGATGGGCCCCAGTTCCTGGTCCGATCTAATGCGAGAATAAAACTCGATGACGACCAGTTGAATCTGTTCTGAAGTGATGTCGAATTTGTTCATTTATCCGGCCTTCGTATTGAATTTTAGGGTTGCTTTTGCGGTGCGTCGCGCTGTCTGAGTGGATGACAACAACAGTATGCCGCCAGCGGTCAGGAAGGCCCACTTGAGGAGTTCGGCAAGGATGAAAATGATATGAAGACTGCTGTCAGGGGCCTGAACCCCGGCCACAATTTGGTCGCTACGCATTTGCAATTGCGGTTGCAATAAAAGCTGCTGCAGCAAAAATATGACCACGGCAATCAGGTTGGTGATGTTGGGCAATCGCTGTGCATAGGCATACCCTGCAACCAAAATCGCCAACAAACCCCACTCGGCCAACCCTAGCCAAGCGAACTGCGCTCTGCCGATCAGCAGCAACTCGGCGGTTGTAAGTTGCACGACCTGAAATTTTGCCGGAGCAGCGATGATATTGCCTCCAAGGCAAATTCCGGCCCACATGAGAGTGGTTGTCGAAAGTACGACCCGCATCATTTTACCGCCTCTGAGATAGTGTTTTTCCAGTCCACGCGCCAGGCTGGCGGCGATATTATTCGCGCGTTTTTGCAAGTGCGCAGTGAATTCAGGGCTGGGGCTGATCTCGGCCAGTGTGTCATCAAACAAGCGAAGCCATATGGGGAACAGATCGCCTGACATGTCTGCCAGACCCAAATGCGCCTGTACTGGTTTGCCAGAATATTCACCTGTGTTGAGCAGAACCGAGCGCCAGAAACGCTCCATTTTTGCAAATGGAGGTCCCAGTTCTCGATGTTGTCATCAAAGACCGGTCCCAACACCGGATGGGCACGCACCTTGCCGTAAAATCCAAGAACTATCCCGGATATCACTTCCGGCTCAAATCCCATGGTAAGAGCGCGGCGTTGCACTTCGGCACGCCGGGCTAACGCTGGTGATTTCATATTTTTCATCATCTTTTCTGCACCATCCTTGATGAGTGGATGTAAATCTTTAAACTGGTATTGTAAATACCTATTTAATATTCTACACCGTGAAATGTGCAAACACGGAATAAGGAACACAAAATGATCTCTGGAAAAATGCTATCACTGGTCGCTGCCTTGGTGCTTGGAGCAACGGCAGTTCAGGCAGAATTACACGAAGTTCAGATGGTAAATCGTGCTGAATCCGGACGCATGGCGTTTGAACCTGCGTTTCTTCGAATTCAACCTGGCGATACGGTTAGATTTATAGCGTCGGATCGTGGCCACAACGCCGAAACGATTGCGACTATGTTACCTGCGGGGGTCGAAGGGTTCGCCGGAAAGATCAACGAGGAAATTGAGATCGTACTGGATGTCGAAGGCCTTTACGGGGTCAAATGCAAGCCACACTTCAATATGGGTATGGTCATGACAATAGCCGTTGGCGACGTCTCTCAGGTGCCGGATACCTACTTTGAAGGGCGCATACCCAAAAAAGCAATGGTGCGCTTTGATACACAGCTTACCAACCTCAACTAGCGTTTCAACTTGAAGAGACCACTGCACTAGTGGCTGATAAGAAAGGAGAAATTGGAGACCTTCACAGGCTTATTCCAGTTAAAGACCCATTGGGGTATTGTGTGGATTTGATTGGGGCAAAACTGAAAACGCGGTGATTGGCAGTCCGGACTGTGATGTCAGGATGGCCGACGCCGCTCTTACCAATACGATCTGTGCGCCCTTGTTAGGCTGAACCTAATGAACGCTGAGGCATACGGTTCTTAAGTTCGCGATGCGCCCTTTCTATACTTTCCTTGCAAAATGGCTTTGCCGAGGGAGTGACCATTGTCTGAAGAACGATCAGTAGCAATCGATGTTCGTGATGCTGTAAAGCGCTATGGTGACTTCACTGCACTCAAACAAATTTCAGTATCTATCAAGGACAACGAATTTTTTACACTGCTGGGCCCGTCAGGGTGCGGCAAGACGACTTTGCTGCGCATGATCGCCGGTTTTGAGAGTGTCACCGAAGGTGAGATCTATCTCTATGGGCAAGAAATCGCGAACCTGCCGCCTCACCAGCGACCGGTGAACACCGTGTTCCAAAACTATGCGTTGTTTCCGCATATGACGATCCTCGACAATATCGGTTTTGGCCTTGAGATGCGGGGCAGTTCCAAAGCAGATGCACGCAAACGGGCCGGCGAGATGCTTGAACTTGTGCAACTGTCACAATTCGCCTCTCGTAAGCCCTCACAGCTTTCCGGCGGCCAACAACAGCGTGTCGCATTGGCACGTGCGCTGGCCCCACGGCCCAAAGCGCTGTTGCTGGATGAACCGCTGTCTGCACTGGACCTGAAACTTCGCAAAGCGATGCAGATGGAGCTGAAGCACCTGCAGCGCGAGACCGGCATTACCTTTGTTTTCGTAACCCACGATCAGGAAGAAGCTCTGACAATGTCAGACCGTATCGCGGTCATGTCGGCGGGTGAGCTGCAGCAACTGGGCGAAGCGCGAGATATTTACGAACGCCCACGCAACATGTTTGTGGCGGATTTCATTGGGGAAACCAATCTATTGGATGTCTCCGTCGACAAAATCGTGAACGGGCGCGCGATTTGCCATTTGGGCGGTGGGCATGAATTGACTTGCAACGAGGTTGAGGGGGTCGGGGTTGGCTCGAATGTACATATGTCTGTTCGCCCTGAACGCTTGTTTATTTCGGACGAGCCAACAGAGAGCGAAAGCCTGAAGGGAAAGGTGTTGGAAAATATCTTTGCAGGCACCGATATCACCACAATCATTGATCTTGCTGACGGCCCAAATTTCACTGTTAGAACTTCGAATTCCGACCGGGGGAACAAACGAATTTTTGAACCCGGCAACGAGGTATTCGTCAACATGGAGCTGGGGGCGGCACGCCTCCTGGTAGACTGATGGCGGCCGGTGCAGCAAGTGGCGGCAGTGCCACCACAGATACTTACAAAGAGGCGCGGACCTGGCTACTGTTGCCAGCCTGGCTTGTTCTTTTGGTGTTGTCCTTGGTTCCAGTGGCAATAATGCTGATTTACTCTTTCTTGACAAAAGAGTTCAGGGGCGGAGTGATCTGGGACTTCAGTTTTGCGGCCTATGATCAGTTCTTCTTTGATCGTGGGTTGTTTGGCGACGAAGCGCCAAAGATTGAGTGGACCTATATCACCATATTCTGGCGCTCGATATGGCAGGCTGGTGCAGCTACAATTCTGAGCCTGATCATTGGGTTCCCAACCGCATACTTTATCGCCACGCGTTCGGAAAAAGTTCGCCCAATGTGGGTATTCCTGATTACCATTCCATATTGGGTCAACCTGTTGATCCGCACAGTTTCGATGAAATTCCTGCTGCGCGATCAGGGACCCCTCAATGATTTTCTGATGTGGACCGGTCTTATTGACAGCCCCATCCACATCGTGAACACAAATTTCGCCGTGCAGCTTGGATTATTCTACTCGTACCTGCCGTTTATGGTCTTGCCGATTTACGCTGCCGTTGAGCGTTATAACTTCGGTCTAAGTGAGGCCGCAGCGGACCTTTATGCCACGAAATCGCAGACCTTGCGGCGCGTTCTGCTGCCGGCGGTTAAACCCGGCGTGATCGCAGGATGTATCTTGGTTTTTGTACCGTCACTTGGTTCGTTTCTTGCACCAGACCTTTTGGGTGGCGCCAAGAATTTCATGATCGGCTCGCTGATAGAAGAGCAGTTTAAGGGCAACGCGGGCAATTGGCCCTTTGGCGCGGCGGCCTCAATGGTCTTGTTGACCATGGTTCTGATCATCTTGATGATCTTTGCCCGGCACCAGGCCAAATCCGAAAAAGCTGAGGGTTGAGCAATGGCAGACGCAAAGTTTGATATCAAAACCTATCGCGGCTTTCGGGCCATGACGCTGCTTTGTCTGGTGGTTCTATATGCGCCACTGATTGTGGTCACCATTTACAGCTTCAATGCATCCAAATCGATTACCGTCTGGGAAGGCCTTTCGTTCCGCTGGTATATTGATGTTTTCAACGGACCAGAGAGCGCAAAGTTCAAACTGGCGGCTTGGAACAGCTTTGTGATTGCCATTGTGGCTGCCACTGTGGCGACAACCATCGCAACCCTAGCTGCCACTGGGATGGTTCGTGGTGGAAAATTCAAACTGCGCACTCTTTCCTTCGGGTTGATTTCACTGCCGCTAATGGTCCCGGAAATTGTCACCGCCGTGGCCACGTTGATCTTTTTCAATGCGATCGGGTTTGACCGCGGCCTGTTGACGATCCTTCTGGCGCATACAGCCTTTTGCATTCCCTTTGCATACCTCCCGATTTCAGCGCGGATGCAGGGGATCGAGGACACTTACGAGCAGGCGGCAATGGATCTCTATGCCACCAATCGGCAGGCCTTTACCAAGATTCTGCTGCCTCTGATGATGCCCGGTATCATTTCCGGATATCTGCTCGCCTTTATCGTCAGCCTTGACGATTTCATCATCACCAACTTCGTCAAGGGCGCCGGGGTGGAAACTCTGCCAACGGCGATCTTTGGCGCGGTGAAACAGGGCATCAAGCCCAATATCATGGCCATTTCGACGATGCTGTTGGCGTTGTCGATCGTGATGGTCACGATCTCATACTTCGTCAGTAAGACAGACGAAACGAAGTAACCCAACAGATGGAGACTCCTATGAAAACCCTGTTCAAAGCAACAGCCGTAGCATCCACAATTGCCATGTCGGCCAGTGCTGCGCTAGCCGATGGCAAAGTGGTTGTTTACCACTGGTTTGAGTATATTCCCCAAGAGCTGGTCGACAAGTTCACTGCCGAGACCGGTATCGAAGTGGTGATGGACACTTTCGATTCCAATGAATCGATGCTTGCCTCGCTTAAAGCCGGCGGAATTGGCACATACGACGTTTCGGTGCCCGGTGACTATATGGTCAAAATTATGTCTAACGAGGGCCTGCTGGATACCATCGCTGACGGAGAACTGGCTAACAAAGGCAATATCGCGCCGGAGTGGGCCAATCCCAACTTTGACGAAGGCCGCACCCATTCGATTCCATATCAGTGGGGTTCGACCAGCTTTGCGGTGAACCGGGATGTATATTCCGGAGAGATCAACACGACCGATATTCTGTTCAACCCGCCGGCTGAACTGTCAGGCAAGATCAACATGCTGGACAGTCAGGGCGAAGTCATGGCAATGGCCGCGCTGCATATGGGCATCCCGCAGTGTTCGTCTGACCGGGAACAGCTGAAGGCCCTAAACGCCATGCTGCAAGCATCCAAAGGACACTGGGCTTCGTTCAATTCTGACACTGCAAAAGAGGTGCTGGTATCCGGTGATGCCGTTGTCGGGCAAATCTACGATGGCTTTAGCGCTAAGGTCCGCGAAGAAGGGACCAATGTGGAGTACGCTTTCCCAACACAGGGCTACGTGGTCTGGATGGACAATGTTGTTTTGCTCAAGGATGCACCGAACCGGGCCAACGCGCTCAAGTTCATGGACTTCCTTCTGGAGCCGGAAAATATCGCAGCCGTCTCTAACTATGCCCGCTATGGTGCAGGCGTAAGCGGCGTCGCAGAGTACCTGGACCCGGCGTTGGCTGAGATGCCAGAATCCAACCCACCATCATCCGCAGGCGCAGGCGTATTTATCGAAGTGTGCGATGAGCAGACGCAGGCGGTGTACGACAAAATCTGGACAAACCTGAAGAAGTAACCAAGGCCCCGTGCTCAGAATTACAGATCTGAGCACGGGATTTTTTGAGGTATCAGATGGGTTGAAGTTGTGAATTTCATTACAGGCCAGGCGAGCTGGCGAATAAACTGTTCAGATCGCAATAGAATTAGGCCTGCCATGATCCAGAGTGCCGTCCAGATTTAGTGCAGGCTTTTGGGATGTTGTGCAGCCAATCAACCAAGCTATCTATAGGCCGCCCGACACTGGGTATATGATCCGAGATCTACCTGGAAATGTCATCGATAATGCGATCCATCATTTGATCGCAGGCTGCAAGTTGAGCCTCGGTGACATACTCGTCTGGTTTGTGCCCTTGCCCGGCCATCGAACCGGGGCCACACACGACAGTGGGCAGGCTCAACCCGGCGAACACTCCGGCCTCTGTGCCAAAGGCGACTTTGGTTGTTTCTGACCCACCCGCCAACCGCTGAGCCAGTCCAACAATAGCTGCCTCCGGTGCGACACTCAGACCGGGGTAGGTGTTGTATCGTTCCAGCAGGATGTCAGCCCCCGAAAAATCAAACTGGTATCGTCCAGCAATCCGCTGGGCTGCGGCGTTAATCGTATCCATGATCAACTCAGGGGAATCCTCGGCCAAGTGCCTATATTCAAAGACCAGTTCAGCTTTGTCCGGGACGATATTGAGAGCAGTGCCACCTGATAGTGTGCCTACGTGAACGGTGCTACAGCTGATGTCATAGGCTGTGTCGCGCGCGCCGTCTGCGGCGAGCCAAGCTTGAATTCCACGCAACTCGGCAATGAAATCGGTGGCCAGATGCAGGGCATTGACGAAATTCGGAGCAAGGGCCGAATGGCCGTTCTGCCCGATGCAGGTCGCTTTGATCGCCGCCTTGCCCTTATGCCCGATGGCCACTTTCATTTCCGTTGGCTCACCCACAAAACAGGCGCGAGGGTCACCCAAATGCGGTGCCAGTTGTGCTGCCATCTGTTGGATTCCGACACAGCCGATTTCCTCGTCATAGGAGAACACCAGTTTAAGCGGTTCGGTCAATTCGCGTTTGCTGGCCTGATCAGCAGCACGGAGCATGCAGGCCAGATAGCCTTTCATGTCAGTAGTGCCGCGGCCATAAACGCGACCGTTGTCACGCGACATATGAAACGGATCGCGAGTCCAGTCTTGCCCGTCTACCGGGACGACATCGGTATGGCCTGATAAAAGAATTCCACCTTCGGCCGGGCCGATTTCAGCAAACAGCCCAGCCTTTTGGGACGTGGGGTCATCAAAACGGGTCAACCGAAAACCCCGCTCACGCAAGAAGCCCTCGATAAACGCGATGAGGTCGAGGTTGGAACGCGCGCTGACCGAGTTAAACCCGATCAGCGGTGTCAGAATTTCTAACGTGTTCATGGGCTTATTCCGCGGCCAGTTCAGTGATTTCGCGTCGGAACGGCAGCGCATCACCGATGTCTTCGCCGTCCAGTTCACGCGCGTAGCGATGACCTGCATAAGTTGCCCAGGCGATTGGTCCCGGAGCATTGGCATCGCCGATGATTTGCACTGTTTTGATCCCGGCATCGGCCCATTCTGTCTCGCGGGCCTTCAACTGGTTATAGACCGAGTTGGTTTCCAGACGGGACGCCACCATGACGACTGCGTCACAGCCGAACTCGGTTGTCATTTCCGTATAGACACAGTTGGACACAACGTGGCCTTTGCCGATTTCAGTGACACCACGGTTCAGCACGATCTCAACGCCCATTTCAGCGAGTTTCTTGTGGATGGCGTGTTGTTCCAACGTGTTATTGGTCCAATCAGACAAATAAGCTGACGGGGTGATAATGGTAACGTCGCAGCCTTTTTCGCGTAAGAGTTCAGCCAGAACGCCACCCATATAGTAGTGGTCGTCATCATAGATCACCACTTTGCCCGTGGGCAATGTACCCGCCATAATATCATCAGGCGTATAGATGGGCATTGACGCGTCCATGGCAAACGGCACCACGTGTTGTCGGCTCACGCCATCGCGGCGCCACTTTGATCCGGTTGCAATGCAGATGTTTTCGAACCCGAACTCCAGGATGCTTTCCGCATCCAATTCACTGTCGAAATAGGTGTCCACATTTGGTTTCTGGCTGATCTGGTATTCGCGGTATTCTAACACACGCCCCCAGGCACTTAGACCAGGTAACAAACGCTCACGCGCCACGCGGCCACCCAATTCGGTTGTCGCTTCGGCAATGGCGACATCATAGCCACGTTCCGACAGTGCCCGCGCGGCCTCTAACCCGGCAGGACCAGAGCCCACGACCAATACGTTAGAGCTGTCGCCTTTGTCGTTCATCTTTTCTGGATGCCAGCCCTTGCGCCATTCTTCCATGAACGTTGGATTCTGGGTGCAACGGCTGATGGACATGGTCATGTCGCCGGTGATGCATATATTGCAACCGATACACTCGCGAATGTCCTCTATCCTGCCTTCTTCAATTTTCTTTGGCAGAAAAGGATCTGCAATAGAGGGTCTCGCGCAGCCAATCATGTCCAGGTTTCCGGACTTGATCTGTTTAACCATCGTATCAGGAGAGGTGAAGCGGCCGACACCCACAATCGGTTTGTCCGTTAGTTCGTGAATGCCTTTGACCAGCGCCTGCTGGGCGGCTTCGCCTGTGAACCGCGATGGCCCAGAGCAATCTTCCCAGGTGCCCTGCGCCAGATCCCAAATGTCTGGCAGGTTCCGGTTCATTTCGACAAAATCGCGCACTTCGGCGTTGGAAAACCCCAGCTCGCCAATGGTCTCGTCCAGGCTGACCCGCAATGCGATGCCCATTGTGTCGCCAACCGCGTCCCGAATATCCCCGATGACTTCGTTAGCAAAACGGGAACGGTTCTCCAGGCTGCCACCATATTCATCTGTGCGCTGGTTCGTGGCGCGACTTAGAAAGTGCTGGAAAATGCCAAACCCATGCGCGCCATACAGATTGATCAGGTCGAAACCGGCCTCTTTGGAGCGTTTTGCAGCGTTGACAAACCAGCGGCGCAGATCCCGGATATCGGATTTGCTCAGGGCACGCGCCTGCACCGGATCATTGGTGAAAGTTCGGATTGGCATGGCGGAAACCGCCAGCGGCACTTCTTTGGAGTAGAGGTTCGGCCCGTTGATGCCGGAGTAGGCCAGCTGGATACCGGCCAGCCCACCGTGTGATTGCATCTTTTCGGACATCCTGCGCAGTTGAGGGATATCTTTGTCTTCCCACAGCCGTAACTCGATGAAAGGGGTGATTTCCGACGTGTGGTGCATCTCGCACTGTTCGGTGAAAATGACACCCCAGCCGCCTTCGGCCTTGATGCCGCGCATTGCAGCAGCGGCTGATGGATCGCGATAACCGCCGCCGTTACAATGCGGAACTTGATAAAATCGGTTCTTTGCGGTTACAGGGCCGATCTGCATCGGCTCGAACAGGATATCGTAGCGTGGATCGCGCAATTTTGCCTCCTCGGAAAACGGGTTGTTTTGAGAATACTGCGTGGCACACAAACTGAAAGACATGGATGCGAAAGCAATGGTTAGGTTGAACCTAACAATCTCAAATCATATCGAGGGTTCTAGCCGCCTAATCCAGGCACCGATCCGCCGCGAAGTTCCTCGCTACAATGTTGGACAAAGGCCCGTACGACACTGGTTAAGTCGGCACCGTTGGACATCAAAAGTCCAAGCCTCATTGGTCGAACGGCCCCAACAAGAGGAATATACTTCAAAGGTTTCCCGTCGGGTGAACTGTCGTTCAGTGGGCGCACATTGGCGATTGAATAGCCAAATCCATTTGCGACCAGGCTGCGCATCACGGCCATGTCCTTGGTCCGTTCCGCAATAATTGGGGTCGCCCCGATTTGCGCAAAGAACGACAAAAAATAGTCCGAGCTGAACGGCAAATCGACCAGAACCATTGGGTAACTTTTCAGTTCGTCGACTGAAACAGCTGGCAGATGGGCCAAGGGATGAGTTTCATTGACGATGGCATAGGGGGGCAATTCTAACAACGAAGTGAATTGTAGATCGGCCGGCAGGTTAAGGTCATAGGTCAGCGCCACGTCAATCTCAGCCCGGCGGAGGTAACTGAAAACTTCTGACTGGTTCAGCTCATGCTGCTGAACGCGAACCTCGGGATATTTCGTTTGATAACTGCGACGGACTGACGGCAGCACAACCTGAGCAAAAGTACCCAGGCATCCAATCGACAGCGGCCCACGAATAGAGCCTGATATGTCGCCGGCTGTATCCACCAATCTGTCGGCTTCCTGCAACACGATCTTGGCTTGTCTCATCATGCGTTTGCCGGCCAGTGTCAGCGACAGGCCCTGCGCGTGCTGTCGCACAAAAAGCGGCAATCCGAATTCTTTTTCAAGCTGATTGATCGCCGCCGAGATCGACGGCGACGACACATTGACCTTTTCAGACGCCAGGGCAATGCTACCGGCTTCGCCGACAGCAACAAAATATTCCAGTTGTCTGAGAGTGTATCTCAGCATTACGTCTCCGTGGTTCGTCGCGGCCCATTATGTTTTGTACTTTATCCAAGTCGTCTTCAAAGCGGTATACTTTTCAAGAGAGTGCAGGGATAAATCGCGCCCAAACCCGGATTGCTTCATGCCGCCAAACGGAGTCTGCGCTGAAAGTGCATCAACCGTATTCACCGATACGGTTCCCACATGCAGCTTTTCGGACACGCGGCAGGCCCGGCTTAGATTGTTAGTCCAAACGGATGCGGCCAAACCATATATGCTGTCGTTTGCCATTGATACGGCCTCAGCTTCACTGTCAAATGGAATGATTGACAAAACCGGGCCGAAAATCTCGTCGCGGGCCAGCGGGTTATCGTGGTTCACGTCATCAAAGATTGTAGGCTGTATGAAGCACCCTTTGCCATTTACGGTCACGCGGTCACCGCCGGTGACAAGGTTGGCGCTGGCCTTGCCCTCTTGGACAAATCGCATGATGCCTTGGGTTTGTTTCTCATCGACAATGGCCCCCATTTTTGAAGCGGGATCTAGTGGGTCACCAGGTTGCATCGCTTCAGCCCGTGCGATCATTTTTTCAACAAAAGCATCCTTGATTGAACGTTCTACATAAAGCCGTGAATTTGCCGAACACACTTCGCCCTGATTGAAGAAGATGCCAAAAGCCGCCATGTCGGCCGCTGTGTCCAAGTCCTCGCAATCCGCAAAGATCAGATTTGGGCTTTTGCCTCCGGTTTCGGGCCAGATTTGTTTCAGGTTGGACTGGCCGGAATATTGCATGAACATTTTGCCGATTGCAGTCGACCCGGTGAAGGTCAGGCAGTCGACATCCATATGCAGGCCCAGTGCCTGGCCAGCCGTGACGCCAAAGCCAGGCACCACATTGAACACACCATCGGGAACGCCGGCTTCGGCAGCCAGTTCCGCAAGGCGCAGGGCTGACAAGGGCGATTGCTCGGCTGGTTTCAGAACAACCGAGTTGCCAGCAGCCAGTGCCGCAGCGGCCTTCCAGGTTGCCATATCGAGTGGGAAGTTCCACGGCGTCACCGCCCCGACAACGCCAAGCGGCACCCGCGATATCAGCGCCAGATCTCCGGGACCCGTGGGCGCAACCTCGTCATATATCTTGTCGATACATTCGGCGTACCATTGAAAGAAATGGGCACTTCCGGGCGCGTCTATGGTGACAGCGTCAGTGATCAGTTTGCCCATGTCTAGACTGTCCAGCAAGGCCATTTCTTCTAGATTGGCACGGATCAGATCCGCCAGTTTCAGCAGCACCGCCTTGCGATCCCCTGGCGCCATACGCGACCATCGACCATCCTCAAAGGCGCGCCGCCCAGCCGCGACAGCCAGATCCACATCTGCTGCATCACATTCGGCAACGGCGCTTAATACCTGGCCTGTCGCCGGGTTGATGCTGTTAAAGGTCCGGCCTGAAATCGCGTCGGTGAACTTACCATCAATGAAGGCTTGCCCCCGAAAGGTCAGTTGCCCGGCGCGCGTTTTCCAGTCTTGGTATTTGTAGTTGAGCACGTTTTGTCTCCTGTCTTCACTGATCGCCGGGCACGCCATAGGACGGTGCCTCACGCGGGTCGAGCGCGCGCTGGACGTAGGCATCTAGTTGCGGCTTGTAGATATCCCAGGCTGTGGCAATGTTTTCGATGGGACATTCATTGGTCCAGTCACACCGCAGATCGGCCACCGGCCAACTTACCCCGTCGACGATCTTCATACCGGCCGAATGGATTGGCCCGGCCTCGCCACCCGCTGCCAGTCCAGCCTGCATTGCTGCAATCAGTCTGTCACCCAGATGACCGGTTGATTCCGTAAATCCGTCCACAATGGCCTGAGGTATACCTTCGTTGGCCAATAGGTTGCCACCGGAGGCAACATCTAGCCCCTGCGCTTGCGTCCAAATTCCCAATGAATTTGGGCCGGAATGGATAGCGGTATTGCCCAGGGCGTCGACCATCAGCACTTGCCGGTATTCCGTGAACTTGCCACGGGCAATCACACCGTTCAGGGCCTCTGCCGCGGATTGTCCGCTTTGCATCAGGTCAAGGGCAAGTGGGCCCAGAGACGGGTCCGTGACATTTTGCGAAGCCACCGCCCCAACGCCTGCACGGGCAAACGAGCACCGGGCGGCGACGGCCGGGGAAGAGGAGGTAATGGCGATGCCGAACATACCTGTTTCAGCACAGCGGGCGACGAGGGAAAATGTCATGTCTTCAATCCGGAATTACGGCTGTGCCGTCGATTTCAACCAGCCAATCTGGGCGGGCCAATGCCTGTACGACCAGACCTGTGGAGCAGGGGTAAACGCCTTTGATGTATTCGCCCATGGTGCGATAGACTGCCTCGCGGTGCCGCACATCGGTTATGTAGACCACCACCTTGACCAGATGCTGCATGTCTCCGCCTGCCTCTTCGATCAACTGGCGAATATTCTGCATGACTTTGTGGGTTTGCTCTACGGGATCGTGGCTTGCAATATTCACTGCGTCGTCCAGATTTTGCGGGCATTGACCGCGCAGGTAGACGGTCTTACCGCCCTGCGTAACAACTGCCTGACATAGATCATTGTCCAAGTTTTGTTCGGGATAGGTTTCGGACGTGTTGAACTTTCGAATGCGGGTGTGGGCCATTTTTGTCTCCGTCGGGTTGGCATGATAGCATAATTGGGCGCAGTCAAACGACAGGACTACCCTATCTGTGTCGGTGTTGACCGCGAATTTCTGATGCGGTGTCACCCCATGGAGGTTTCCGCTGTATGAGATGCAAAGTCGGGCGAAAACCAGCTGGAGGCGGCTGAATTTTTGGGCGTCATGGAGTGCTCGCCCATAACAGTATCAGATAGACCTGCGGCCTGTTTGACGAAGGCCAGCGGTCCGTCCCAGTTGAAATTTTGATAAATCGTCGCAAGTTGGGCAAAGTTTGGCGATTGCGCGAATGTCTGAAACGACAGGTGGTGCCCTGCGTAATCCGAGTTCAGAAGATCACGTGCAAAGGCCAATAGCCTCCGGCGATCTTCAGCCAGCCATTCCTTGTTAATTGAATAGTATTTATCAAGCCATGGTTTGGTTTCCGGGTTGCGAAAAGTCGCCGCATCAGGGGTCACACATATCTGACCACCACACAGTTCACGGGCGATGTGCACCATTTCAGGTAGTTTGGAGCAGGCCGTGACACGTCCGGCATACATTAACGACTGGTTCGGCATCATCAGTCCGGCTGGGGATTTCTCAGCCAATGCAATCGACGCAGTCAGATGTGCATTTATCCCTTCGCGATAACACGCCAAGGCCGACAGTTTGTCTTGAACCCCCTGCAATTTGTCCAGACCCGTCTGCCGGACGTTGAACAGCGCCGCGCCAATCAACATGTCGGTGTACTTCAATATACGCTGAACAAAAGCAAAAGCGGTGTACCGATGTAACGAGGCTCGCATGAATTTTGCTACCTTGGTTTGACGGTAAAACAATACGTCTTCCCAGGGGACCAGCACGTCATCAAAAATGACCAGGGCGTCGATTTCATCAAACTTGTTGGCCAGCGGGTAATCCTCGGCCGGCGCCCGGCCTGCAAAGCCCGAGCGACATATGAATTTCAGGTTTGGTGCGTTCAGATCGCAAATGAAGCCAATGGCGTAGTCCGACATTTCCTCGGAACCCCAATTGGCAATGGTTGGTTTGGTAAAGGCTTGATTGGCATAGGCCGCAGCTGTTTCAAACTTGGCTCCGCGGACAATAATGCCGGCATCGGTTTCTTTAACCACATGCAAAAGCATATCGGGGTCCTGGTCTTGAGGCGGCTTTGAGCGATCCCCTTTTGGATCCGTATTTGCTGAGACCTGAAAAGGATCACCGTTAATCACATTGCGGACATGCGCATCGATATTTTTGGCAAACTGGGGGTCAATGTTGTTCAGTACGTCAGCCGCATCAAACAGTGACCACATTTCGCCAACGGTCTCGTCACCGATGCGTGACACCACTCCACCGGCTTGTGTCATCAGATGATCCGTTGCGCGGCGCTTGGCCCACCAATCGGTCTGACTATAGGGCAGCTTATACCCAATAGCTGATGTCTCGCCGTTTTCAGTATAGGTTAAAATGTCCTTGCTGTTCTCTTCAAACTGGGCGTCGTAGAGC
This sequence comes from Parasedimentitalea marina, assembly GCF_004006175.1. GTDB lineage: Bacteria > Pseudomonadota > Alphaproteobacteria > Rhodobacterales > Rhodobacteraceae > Parasedimentitalea > Parasedimentitalea marina. Next base: position 116,454 of record NZ_CP033221.1, on the reverse strand, counting down.
CGTGCACGCAGGTCGACCAGGGGTTTGAACTGGGGATGGGTGGTGACGTCGGTGACGCGCTCACCGTTGATGTAAATTTCCCGGCTCCCACGAATTGACTCCCGATACTGATCCCCTGTGCGTATCATCCTGGTCTCCTGTAATCGCACAGCCCCAAAGGGTGAATGAGGTTGTGTTTCATCCTTATAGTTTCACGCGCTTCGCATTATTTGAAAGAACGGTTTTTCTCATCGCTGGTAAGTCAGGGCCTAATCTGCAGGCAAGCAAGTGAACTGTATCGATACAGGTTGCCTTGCCACTTGCGCCGCAAAAATGCACCGAAGAGTACGCTAGCGGAAAAGCGGCTGAACCGGGTTCAACGATATTTTGCCATCAGCGGTCAATCATTTGGTCCTTGGTAAGCCAAGTACTTCCGCTGATTGGCAATTTGATCCGCCACATGCTTTGCGTCATGCCAGACACCCCAGATAAAGGTAGAGCCACGACGGGATTGCCATGGCAGGCCGAGGAAATAGACACCTGGTTCAGACGAGACCCCCCGCTGATGTTGCGGTTGCCCGGCTTCGTCAAAAGCGCTGACGTTCATCCAACTAAAATCCTGTCGAAACCCCGTCGCCCAGATGATGGTAGTGATGCCTTCACCGACCAGATCCAGTTCACGAATGGGTGTCGTCAGACAATCTGGGTCTGCCCAGGCGTTGCGCGCATCTGGCTCTTGCGGAAGGGCAATACCAGTGCGCTCCACATAGGTATCCGCCGCATCCAGCATCGTCAGATAGCTTGCGTCCCCGTTGGCGATATTCTTCTGCAGGTCCTCGGCAAAAGTCAGAACACCGTCTTTGTAAGACTGTGTCAGTCCCAATAGTGTCATACCTTCGCTCGCGAGGCGCCGGAAATCCATTGTTTGACCGCCATAGGCACCACTGACTGAGATCGTTACGTGTTCAGTGCCCGGTTTTTGTGCTGCAACATCCCAAAGGCCCAGTACACCCAGCCACCATACAAAATCGCGGCCACGATAGGCGCGTGGAGGGCGATCATGCGGGCCGACTGACAGATATACCTTTCGACCAGCACGCTGCAATTCGTCAGCGATTTGCGCGCCTGACGAACCGGCGCCCACAACCAACACATTGCCGTCGGGCAATTGGTCAGGGTTGCGATAATAGAACGAGTGTAGTTGGGTAATGTCCGTCTTTTCAGGTACAACGGGTGGGATAACAGGGTGTTGGAAGGCCCCTGTGGCCGCCACGATGCTCTTGGCTTCGATTGGACCAGTTGTCGTCTCCACGCGAAAACCCGCCCGATCCGGTAGTCGCTTGGCGCTAAGCACTTCGACACCCGTGCGGATTGGCGCATCGACCATTGTTGCATAATCAACCAGGTAATCAGCTACCCTGTCTTTTGAGGCAAAGGCTTCTGGATCGGTGTTAGCGAACTCCAGGCTTGGGAAGCGATCGTGCCAGGCCGGGCCATTGGCAACCAGCGAGTCCCATCGCCCTGAGCGCCACGCCTCTGCGATCCGGTCTTTCTCTAATATCACATGGGGCACACCGTTGTTGCGCAGGTGCTCGCTCATGGCAATACCGGCCTGACCGGCTCCAACAACCAGCGTATCCGTTACTTCAATTGACATGTCTGTGCTCCCTTGATCTTGGCAATCGCAATAATCAGCGTGTTCGACATGCAGCCTACTGGAGCAACAATTGGGTCGAAAATACCGTTTCAAAAACCATTGCTTTGCCTAAGCCTAAGCAAGCCAGCCGGGAGAGTGCCTGCCAGGGAATGCCGCGCGCTTTTGTGAGCAATTCACTCTGGACAACGCTTCCTACAAGCATTCGCCATTCATACAGATCACGGCCGGGGAAAAGGTCGAAAAGGGAGCATGCCTGCCTTTTTACTTTGACAGGAAAAATTATCGACTATATTTGTTACTACAAAAAGATAGGAACAAATAATATCTCTATTTGCAGGCAAAACTTCAACACCCCAAGAGCATATGTCTACAGGCATGCCGTTGCTCAATTATTCTTGTGGGGCGCGTTCTATTATCTGTTGCCTGCGATCTCCACACTGATTGTGGCAGAGACCGGTTGGCCGGTGCTGCATATCTCGGTGAGTTTCACGCTGGCCTTTCTTGTATGGGCCTTATGCGCGCCTGTGGTTGGCATTTGCATCGATCGCGGTTGGGGCGGGGCAGTGATGATCGCGGGCGGACTTTTGGGTGCGTTTGTATTGGCGGTTCTGTCCATAGTGTCCGACCTCTGGGTGTTCAGCTGCGCGTTGATGGTTTTGGGGATGTGCATGGCGGCAACGCTGTATGACCCATGTTTTGCAGTCATGATGCGACGCCTTGGTGGGCATGGGGAAAGTGCGACAGCAACAGTCACATTGATCGCCGGCTTCGCGACGCTCCTGACATTTCCACTGGTACTGGTACTTTCCAAATACATGGAGTGGCGAGAAATCATTTTGGTTTTTGCGGTGTTGGCCTGTGTCGCAGTATGTTTTTTGCCCAGTCAGGACCGTCGCGAGCTGCAGGCCTTAAAGTCCGGTGATGGGCCACCGTTTAAGATCGAAACGGCGCCTGTTCTTATTGCTTTGTCGTTTGGGCTGATCATGTTGGGGCACGCGATATTACTTTTCTTGCTGCCAGTGGTTCTGGTGAAAGAGGGCGGCGCTGCGGCAATCGGCCTGCTGGCAGTTGCGATACTTGGGCCTGCTCAGATTGCCGGGAGATTGGTCTGGCGGGCGCTGGGGCATCGTTTTGATCTGCAGGTTGGGGCAGTGGTGCTGTTTATACTATTTTGTGTACCGCCAATAGTTCTGGTGGTTTTTGGCCCAAGTGCCGGCGTCGTATATTTGGCCCTGGGCATTCAGGGCGCCAGTTATGGCGTGCATACAATTCTACGCCCGACACTAGCCCGGCTATATCTTCCGACAGCGCACCTCGGACGTGGATTGGGCAGTATTGCAACCGTTGGCTTGGTGATGATGGCGCTGGGTCCCGCCCTTGGCGGAGTGATGTGGAGGGCATCTGGTTTCACCGGGTTAATGGGAAGCGTACTAGTGCTGGATTTTCTAGGGTTTTGCCTAATCTTAGTTTTGGTCAAATTCAAACCTGATGAGAGGTGTCATGATCAATGATGTTTGGATCGCAGGCGGAGCGATGACACCGTTCAACCGACGCAAAGACGGCAGCTCATTTCGGGATTGGGCCCGCGTTGTCGTCAGCGGGGCCCTGCAGGATGCCGGTCTAGAGGCCCGTGATATAGATGGGCTGGTTGTCGCATCCGAGAGTGACTTTTTCACACTGCAATTAAACCCCTCGGCGCTTTTGGCGGATGAGTGCGGCTTAGCCGGAGTTGCCGCAAAGCGGGTCGAGGGTGGCGGGGCCTCTGGTCATGTTGCAGTGCAGGCAGGCGTTGCGGATGTTGCCAGCGGGTTGGCGCGTCGCGTTATGGTTATAGGGTTGGAGCCATCGGCCTCGCATCTTGCCGGATTGGATGTGGGCGCGCTTTATGCTTTGTCATTTGACGCGTGGACAGATGGCATGACAGGGATCGATTCAACGTCTCTATATGCGTTGTCGGCCCTGGCTTTCATGGAGCGAACGGGTGCGAGGCACGAAGATTTCGCCCGGGTTGCCGTACGAAACCGGGCCCATGCTCGGCACAATCCAAACGCCCATTTGCCGTTAGATATTTCTCTGGGTGATGTTATTGCGTCGCCAGTTGTCGCGCCACCGTATCATAGGCTTGATTGCTCACCGCTTAGTGATGGTGCCGCCGCGATTATTCTGTCCTGCAAGGCAGATCTGCCGCAACTTTCGCGTAGACGCACACGGTTCCGCGCAACGGCTGGGGCGACCGACACCGTAAGGCTGGGCGAACGGACCGATCCTGGCTTTTTTGCTGGCAAACGACATGCTGCAGACCGCGCCTATAAGATGGCAGATGTAACACCCTCTGACATTGATTTGGCCGAGGTTTATGACAGTTACTCCGGGGCACAATTGCAAGCTATTGAGGCATTGAAATTGGCTCCGAATGTTCTGCAGGCCGATCGGGAGGGCGTGTTTGACGCTGCCGGCACTTTGCCGGTCAATTTGTCAGGTGGTCTGTTGGGGCAGGGGGCCCCAGTCGGCGCCACCGGGGTCGCACAGATTATGACCGCCGCTTTCCAACTTGAGGGCCGCTATGTTGGACAGCGGCCTGCGCGTACACCGAAATTGGCCTTGGTCGACACCCATGGCGGTATCGCGACACTGAACTGTGTCAGCATATTGGAATCCCCATGAACCATCACATGCGCCTTAAATACACACTTCCTGAAGGCGACCTGATGCACTACTTCGCGGCGCTTCATCGTGGTGATGCCCTGGCCAGTGAGTGCAGCTCCTGTGGTGACGTCGCCTATCCGGCGCGGGTTCTGTGCCGAATTTGTGGGTCAGAGTCGGTGGGCTGGGTAAACCTGTCGGGCAAGGCCACTGTGGTGCAGCGAGTGGACGGAAGGAATTCCAGCTACGCCTTAGTCCGTTTCACCGGCGCTGACACGCTAAGCACTGTGGCGCTGATCAACCCATCATCGCAGGTCTCGACTGGGCAGTTGTCAATGCCGCCTGCGGATCGGCCCGGCTTGTGGCTGACATTAGATAAAATACTCAAGGAGGACGCACATGTTTGAATTTTGGAGCGACGATGCGTTGGCAAATATTGGGCTGGAGCGACAACAAGACCAATTTAGGATCGCAATTCCGCAAGACACCAATATCTACCATCTGACTGTTGGAGCGCAAATAAAGGCTGGTCAGGCGGATTTGCCAGCCATTGTGTTTGAGACCGAAGACGGTAGCCTGCAGCGCTGGACATTCGGCGAAGTTGATACGCAGGCGACCGCGCTGGCAGCGAACTTGCGCGGGCGGGGATATGGCCGCGGTGATTACATCGGGCTGCACACAGGGATGCGCCCAGAAACGGCAATTGCACATATGGCCATCTGTAAGTTGGGTGCGACGGCGGTGACTTTGTCACAGCTTTATGGTCCCGACGCTTTGGCTCATGCTCTAAACCACTGCAAGGCCCGTTGCCTTCTGAGCACCGAAGGCGCGTGGTCTTCGCTGCGTGGCGAAGCAGAATTTATGTTGCCACATCTTGAGGATGTTCTGGTGGTAGACAGCTGTGGCACCGGGCCGGATTTGACAGCCATATTGGCCTCAGCCCCGCCGACTGATTTCGTGGCCGACTATACCAGCGCGGATGATCCGGCGCTTTTGATGTATACATCTGGCTCGACAGGGATGCCCAAGGGAATTTTGCATGGCCACCGTGTTCTGGCGTCCTACCGGCCGTCGATAAACCTGTTCTTTGATCTAGCATTGAAGGACGCCGATGCTGTTTACTGGTCTCCGTCCGACTGGGCCTGGGTCGGCGGATTGCTGGATATGCTTTTCCCCGCTTGGATGGCCGGTCGTCCGGTGGTGACGTCAGAGGCTCGGTTCAATGCTGCCTGGGCGTATCGCTTCATGGCGCGACACAAAATCACTCACACATTTCTGGCGCCGACGGCCATTAAGCGCTTGGCCGAAACCCGCGAACCGCGTGAGGTGTTTGACCTGGCGCTACGGGTGATCTGCACCGGGGGCGAGGCCCTGGCCGCGGAAACACTTGGCTGGGCAGAAGATAAGCTGGGTGTCATTTGCAATGAGTTCTACGGCATGACTGAAGTTAACCATCTGATCGGTAATTGTAGCGCACTATTCCCGCGCAAACCTGGCTCTATGGGCAGGGCCTATCCGGGTCATGATGTCCGGCTGGTGGACGCAGGCGGGCAAGAGGTTGAACCTGGCGAGCCAGGCGAAATTGTCACTTTGAATACGGCACCGACACGCTATCTCGGGTATTTGGACAACCCCGAAAAAGAAACCGAACTGGCACTGGGCGATTTCATGCGGACACATGATTTGGCGGTTCGCGATGAAGATGGCTATTTTTGGTACAAGGGGCGTCTGGATGATTTGATCAAGTCATCGGGTTTTCGCATCGGTCCAGCCGAGATCGAGGACTGCCTTCTGGCCCATCCGGCGGTTGCTGAAACTGGCGTGATTGGCAAACCGGACCCTGATCGTGGCAACATTATCAAAGCCTTTGTGCGACTAAGCGCGGGCACGATTGGAGATGCCGAGTTGACGGCTGAGCTAAAGATGCATGTTCGTACCCGTCTGGCAGCTTACAAGGCCCCGCGAGAGATTGAGTATGTTGCGGATTTTGAGATGACATCTTCGGGTAAAATCAATCGCCGCGCATTGCGGGCTTGTGAATTAGCGGAGCAAGGCGCTTGACGTCACATATTTGTTAATACTAATATATACCTACAAATATAGATTGGATGAACATGCGGTACAGGCAGCTGATCTCATGAAGTTTGGCATACACGCTGGGCTCTGGATGAAGACATGGCAAGATGATGTGGCCCCGATCTTTGCGACTGTGGCCGACATTGGCTTTGACGGCGTCGAGGTTTCGCTCCTTGGCATCGGGAGAAACCGCGCAAGGGAAATTCGCGATGCGGCAGAGAACTGCGGTCTAGAGTTGACCTGCTCCACGGGATTGGGGCCAGACGCTGATCCGACCTCGACCGATCATGATGTGCGCAAGACGGCGGTGGCCGTGCTGACTGAGGCCATCGAAGTGACGGCACTGCTGGGATCGAAAAGTTTGGCAGGTGTGGTCGCCGCACCGTGGGGTCTGTTTGATCCGGCCAACAAAGGTGCACGGGCTGATCAATCGGCCCGGACATTGGCGATGCTGGATGAAGTGCTGTCTGACCAGGGAGTCACGCTTGGTATTGAGGCGCTAAACAGATTTGAAAGCGATCTGACCTCTACCGCTGCCGAAACATGCGCAATTGCACAGGCCACTGGGTCGGACCATATCGGGGTCTTACTCGACAGTTTTCACATGAATATCGAGGAAAAAGACCCTGCTGCGTCGATCAGAGCCACGGGACAAGAGCTTTGCCACTATCACGTTTCGGAAAATGATAGAGGGGTGCCGGGCAGTGGTCGCTATGACTTTGCATCCGACGCCGCAGCGCTGAAACAGATCGGCTATGCGGGGTGGGTCGTCGCGGAAATGTTCGTAACTGCGAGTAACCCTGCCAGCGCAGACCTGAACATCTGGCGTAATATCGAACCCGATCCGACCCATGCCGCGAGCCAGACACTGGCGTATCTACAAAAGGTATTTGGCGATGTCTGCTGACCGGTTTTTCACTGCACTGCACCGCAAATTCACTAACAATCTGGCGCATCTGAACGCGCTTGATGCTGCAGTAGGAGATGGGGATCACGGCTCTACAATGGTGCGTGGGTTGGCCAAGGCCGTCGCCGCTGATGAGGGTAAGCGCGCCAAGGCATTCATGCGCGCTTCTGGCGGAGCATCAGGCACTCTGTTCGGTCTGATTTTGATCGCGATCGAAACTTATCTGGACAGCGCTGCTGACCTGACCTCCGGTCTTGCCACCGCCTGCGATCGAATTTGTGACCTGGGCGAGGTCAAGGTTGGCGACAAAAGTATGATCGATGCCTTGGCGCCAGCAGTCACTGCAATGAAAAGTGGTGATCTGGCCGCTGCGATTTCTGCAGCACGGGCTGGTCGCGACAGCACCCAGCCATTGGTCGCGCGGCGGGGGCGGGCCCAATATGTCGAGCAGGGCGGTAAAGGGCATATCGACCCTGGTGCCGTTTCAGTCGTCATTTTCCTTGAAACCCTAGGTGAACTGGACTGACCGGCATGAAAAAACTATTCAATTCGGCCGAGACGATGGTGGATGATATGCTTGACGGTTTTGTCAGCGCCTATCCGCAGGTGACGCGGGCAGAGACAGATCCGCGAGTGATCATTCGCCAGAGGAACGTCAAAAATCCTGATGAAAAAGTAACGCTGCTGATTGGCAATGGTTCTGGCCACGAGCCGATTGCGATGGGGTTTGTGGGGCAGGGCATGTTGGATACAAATGTTGTCGGTGACGTCTTTGCGGCGCCCTCGGCTGATCTGATCCTGGATGGTATAACCGCAGTGTCCGGCGCGGCGGGGTCGATCCTGCTGATCTCGCAACACTCAGGCGATATGATCAACGGGCGCGCGGCAACGATGATGGCGCAGGACGAGGGCATTAATGTGCTGGCTCTGCCAATGTATGACGATATCTCGGCAGCTCCACCGACGCGTAAGAAAGACCGTCGTGGGGCACCGGGCACTATGTTTATCTACAAAATCCTTGGCGCTGCCGCTGAAGAGGGCAAATCGCAAGTCGAGCTCTTTGAGTTGGGCGAGGCGGTGCGGGATCGGATTGTCACCCTGGCTGCGGCAGTGTCGCCAGGGGTGTCGCCGCTAACTGGTCTGCCGATGTTCAGCCTGCCGGAAGACGAAATTTTCCTCGGCATGGGGGTGCATGGTGAGCCCGGTGTCGGCCGGGTGAAAGTTGGGCCGGTGAACGAACTGGTTGATCTGATGGTTGATAAGCTGCTTGTAGATCGCCCCATTCCCAAAGGTGGGCGGGCCTGCGTAATCATCAATGGTATGGGCGGCACTACCATGATGGAGTTACTGACCATCTGGGCAGAAACTGAGACTAAACTGGCTCGCCACGGCATTCGTGCAATTTCGCCAATGATCGGAAGCTACGTCACGACACAGGAAATGGGTGGGTTCTCTATCTCGCTGATGGAGCCAACGGACGACATGTTGAACTACTGGTGCGCACCCTCTGATACGCCAGCTTTTCCCCAAATAAATTACACCAAAATGGAGCAGACATCATGACCCAGGTATCGTCCATTTTGGATAGTCTCGTATATGGGGTTGCAGTTGATCAGGGCAGTGGGCTTGAGGCCGCGATAAAACAGGCGCGAGGTTCTGCATTCCGTGACGACGATCTGTTGAATTTCAAACGTATAGTCGTCGAAACGTTGAGCCCCAATGCAACAACTTTGCTGGTGGATTCGAACTATGGCCCAGATCTTTTGGAGTCCTATAGTGTAAGTTGCACAAAAATGTTGGCCTACGAGGCGGATGTTTATCGGATCTCGGACGAGGACCGGATCACCGCATTGCCCGAGAACTTACGTGTTTCCGACTTTCCAAAACTCAATGCTGAGATATTGAAGTTTTTCTTATATTTTGGTCCAAATGATCCTGCCGCACTGAACCAAAAGAAATTCGACTTGGTTCAGGACGTCAGTCGTGAATGTAAGGCAAATGGGCTGACTTTTTTGTTTGAGCCTATCGTCTACGACCGTGCCTTGCCTGACGGCACTTCGGCGGAATTTGCGCGGGCCAAGCCTGAGCTGGTACGCGCCGCAACAAAAACCTTTGCCGATCCCAAATTTGGTGTGGATATCCTCAAAGTCGAAATCCCAGTGAATTTTAATTTTGTTGAGGGACATGGTGGATCGCAAATGTCGCGCATCGAAGCCGAAGCTGCATTTGTTACTGCTGCCGAAGCGGCGGGAGATGTCCCGCTATTGTACTTGAGCGCGGGTGTAACTTTTGACCAATTCCGCGATGCGCTGGCTTTTTCACGGCAGGCAGGTGTGCGGTCCTTGGGCTTTATGTGTGGTCGCGCAATTTGGAGCGATGCAATTGACATTTTTGGCGCCAGTGGGCCAGCGGCGATGGCCAAATGGATGGAGACAGTGGGGCGCGATAGGCTGTCTCACTTGAAGGATGCGATTGCGTGACACTGTTTCAGCCATGCAAAAAGACGGCAGGTTCCAATCTTTACGGATCACATGCGTATTGGTTGCGCCTTATTGGTGGAGCAAAAGTGCCTGACTTGGATAGAAAGTTCTGATTTGATACAATCAATTCAACTTATCCAAGAGACAGGTGCCATGACAGACACAGAGCTTCCGAAATACCGGATCGTCCATGATGAACTGCTAAACAGATTGCAGATCGGACATTATTCAATCGGCACCCGTTTGCCGACCGAGGGCGAGTTGTCCAAGACATTTGATGTCAGTCGCGTCACAATCCGTAAAGCCTTGGAAATGCTGGTTCGGGCAGGATACCTGACAGCCAGACAAGGCAGTGGCTATATTGTGGCTACGCTGTCGCCACCATCGTCAACTTGCATGGCGTCGTTTACGGACCAAGTGTTGATCGAAGGGCGTATGCCTGGTGCCAGGCTTTTGCGAGTGGAAAACCCGGCTACAGAGCTGCCAACGGCGGTGGCAAATCTGTTTGATGAACCGCTGGTATTGGTTGAACGGTTGCGCACTGTCGATGGCGCGCCAAAGATGTTGACCCAAACGTGGATCCCACTTCGGCTGTTGCCGGGCCTGACCGAAGGTGATTTCCCCGAAACAGGACAAGGTCAGTCGATCCTAAGGATCCTAAGGCAGAGGTTTGGCCTAGAATGGACGACGGCCTGCGAAACGCTTGATTCCGTCATCGCGGGGTCCGAAGTCGCTGATCATTTGGGTATCGCTGCCGACTCCCCAATTCTGTCTCAGGCTTGTACCGCTTTTGATCCCCACAATAAGCCTGTTTTTGTGGATCAGGTCTATCGCCAGGGCCCGATTAATTTTGATTTGTCTGGTGGCTCAGCCCAGCAGACTGGAACCTAAAAGCAGGAGCGTCAAAATGTCTTTGACCATTGGTGTAATCAACGCCTCCCTTCCCAGCTATTTTCCGCAGGAGCATGGCGTGTTCGACGCCGCGAGCGCGATGCTAGACGCAATAGCCGAGCGTGAAGGCTATACAGTCATCCAGGCAGATGGCATCCCGATGGACGCGACCGAGGCACGCGCTGCGGTCTCATCCTTGACGGCTGCTGGGGCCGATTTTGTATTGGTGCTACATGGTGGTTTCACCATGGGAGATGTTGTGAGGGAGATCGCAACGGCAGCCTTGCCCCTCGGTATTTGGGCGACACCTGAGCCAACCCTGACAGACGATATTCAGTTGAATAATTTTGTATCTCTGAACATGTCGATGTCCATTGCACGTGGTGTGCGTGATTTGCAGGCCAATCCGGTGCAATGGTATCTTGGCGCACCGACGGATCAACAGCTGGTTGCACGGTTGGAGCAGACGTTCAGTGCCCTGCGCGCCCGCAAAGCACTGAAGGATGCGCGCATTGGTGTTGTTGGAGGCCTTGCGCCAACGTTCTACAACATGGAAGTGTCGTCAGATACTTTGATCCGAAAATTGGGTGTGACTGTCGATCATATCGACATGCATACCATGATCAATCTGATGGCTGTCCAAGACAAAGACGATGTCGCGACTGAGTTGCGGGATATGACCGCAACAGCAAAAGTGCGCGGTGTTTCGGATGCCCAAATGGATCTAACGGTCAGGGCAGTTTTAGCGTTGCGTCAGATTGCACATCAAGGCGATTATGACGCTTTGGCAGTGTCTGATTGGCCGGCCCTGCAAGAGAATCCGGGAATGCATCCTGGCGCTGCTTTTAGTTGGCTGGAAGAGCGCGACAATCTGCCTGTTGCCTCAGAAGGTGATGTTCTGGGCGCTGTGACGCAGTTGGTGGTCAAGGCGCTAAGCGGCCGGGTCGGATGCCTTTTGGATATGACCTCGCCGGATCTACAGCGCGATCAAATTCTGATGTGGCACGGTGGCGGTGGACCGCTTTATATGACCAAGGACGCGGTGCACTGGATCAACCATCCGATGATCGGACGCGGCACCGAGACTGGTCCGATATATGGGGCTATCGCAGATTATGAATTTGCCAATGGGCCGGTGACAGTGTTGCGTATATCGCGGCATGGTACTGCTCAGTTCTCCGTCGAGGGTCAGATCTCACCCGGTCCGGCCATTGGATTTGTTGGCTGCCGGGGCTGGGTTGGAAAGTTTGAAACCACTGCGGGTCCCTGCAGTGCGGCCGACATTGTGACCACCGTTATGGAGCAGGGCCTGGAGCACCATTTTGTTCTTGTTCCCGGGGCATTTCGCAGCACGTTTGAAGAATTTGGCCGTTGGTGTGCGATGACTTCTCTGGATGTCGTTCCAGCGCACGCCGGGCTGCCAGCGATCTGAAGTTGGCGTGGCTTTTTCAGTTGACAACCCGGGATTCTCATTCATATTTGTATTAACAAATTGAACACTACTATTTCGATGGAAGGAGGTCTCGGTGACAAAAGTTCAGCTAAAAGGCGTTCGAAAGGATTTTGGCGCTTTTACGGCTATCTCCCACATCGATCTAGAAATTGGGTCGGGCGAATTGGTTGCTTTACTTGGCCCTTCTGGGTGCGGCAAGACCACGACATTGCGGATGCTCGCAGGACTAGAGGTGCCGTCGGCAGGTCAAATTCTGTTTGACGACGAGGATGTCTCGGAAGTTTCTGTACAGAAACGCAACGTTGGAATGGTGTTTCAACGCTATGCGTTGTTTCCGCATATGACCGTTGAAAAGAACGTAATGTTTGGGCTGAAGGTGCGTAATACACCCAAGCTCGAAATGCAGGAACGTCTAGAGGAAATCCTTGATGTCGTTCAGCTGCAGCAGTTCCGGCATCGTTTTCCTGCGCAATTGTCCGGTGGTCAGATGCAGCGTGTCGCAATTGCTCGTACTTTGATTACAAAGCCGTCCGTTCTGATGATGGATGAGCCGCTAGCGAATCTTGATACCAAGCTGCGAGGAGAGATGCGGCGGTTCATTCGCGATCTGCAGCAGCGGCTGGGGATTACAACGATATTTGTCACCCATGACCAAGTCGAAGCGATGGAGCTTGCAGATCGTGTTGCCGTTATCTTTGATGGTAAGCTTGCCCAATATGACAAGCCCGATGCGTTGTATCAACGACCCAGCAGTGTCGAGATTGCAGACTTTATGGGGGCCAGCAATATTTTCCCGGCCCAGATTTCAAATACTGGACTTGCAACAGCGCAGTTTGGGACGCTGCAATTGGATTGCAATGTCACGCCAGTAAAAGCGGGGGCAGGGTCCATTCTGTTGCGTAGCGAAGCGATTGATCTGTGGGTCGATCGGGCCGACGCGCAGGGCAACATCATCTCCGGGACCATTACAGGCCGCGAATTTTTTGGCGCGACCGTAAATTACAGTGTCGATTGCTGTGGTGACACGATCATCGTGAACGAACAGGCACGTCGAATGGTCGACGTCGGACAGGACGTCTGGTTGACCATCCCCCCGGATCGCATCTGGGTCATACAACACGACTGATCAAATCAATCATATTCTCAAGGGAGGGCGAAGATGAAACGGATTTTGATAGGGCTGACTTCAGTGGCCAGTTTGATGGCCACGGTTGCAGTGGCGGAAAACGCGGCAGCCACGAGCTTTCGTGATAGTTTCCTGAGCGGCAGTACAACCTGGGAGGACGTGCAAGCGCGGGCACAAGAAGAAGGAAGTGTGAACCTTTACTATTGGGGTGGCAGTGATCCAATCAATATCTGGATGGATCAAGTGGTGGTCACTGACCTGGCCAAACTGGGGGTCACACTGAATCCTGTCCGGATCACCGGAACCAAGGATGCGGTCGATCTTGTTCTGGCAGAAAAAGGCGCTGGAAAAGGCCCGGGTGAAGGTAGCGTTGATGCGATTTGGCTAAATGGCGAAAACTTTGCCACACTTAAGCGCCGGGATGCTTTGTTTGGCGCCTTTGCCGACAGTATGCCGAATAGTGCGAATATCGAATGGAGTGATGAAGACCCACGTTCGCTGTTGAACTTGCGCGACTTTGGTGTGGAAACGGGTGCCGCCGAAGTGCCGTGGTCTGGTGAGCAATATGTGTGTTCGATCAACACGGCCCGCGTTGATAAGGCTGCCGCACCCAGTACCTTTGCAGACCTGCGCAGTTATCTGGAAGTGAACCCCGGTAAGTTCACCTATGTGAAGCCGCCACATTACATCGGCAACACCTTTGTACAGTCTGTCATTTATGCCCATAATCCTGATGGAAATGGTGCTGTTCCCTTTCAGTCGTCCATCGAAGACGTAGGCGCCGAAGAACTTGCGCGCCTTATCACTCCGGGGATGGAATACCTGAATGCATTGGAGCCGTTGTTGTTGGGTGCGCAGGGTGGCAATGCACGCTATCCAGAAGATAACGCTGCACTGGACGGCATGTTCCTGAACGGAGAGGTCGATTTTGCCTGTAAGTTCGGCTTGTACGCTGTGGCGACTGGACTGAATCTCGGGACTTACCCCGAAGGCGCCGAAGCCTTTGTGTTTCCGGAAGGGAACATGATCAAGAACAAGAACTTTCTGGCGATTCCGGCCAATGCGCCAAATCCGGCGGCAGCTTTGATCATGGCAAACTATATGACTTCGGTCGAGGCGCAGGTGTCCAAGTTGAAATTCACCGGTATGCCTCCTGGTGTTGACCCGTGGCGGTTGGATGATGCGCAAGTTCAAGCGCTTGTCGATGCCTCGCCCGGATTGGTCGGGATCACCCAGGCCGAACTTGATGCCAACACGGCCCCTGACACCAATGCAACCTTGGTCAATGTGATCGAGGCCACGTGGCTGGAGTACATTGAACGCGACAGCAGCGACGACATCGCGACCATTGTGGCGCGTGCGGTTGAGAACCTGAAATAGGTCACTGGCCGACGTAAAATACTTCTGATCCCGGCTGTGACCGGGGCCAGATTTTTTGACTGTCTATCAGAGGACAAAATATGACAGCGCCCAAGACCAAGGAATTGGCCCGTCACCGTCGGGAACGCATCTGGATGTGGGCTCAACTCGTGCCGGTCCTGGTGGTTTTGGTGGTTTTGTTCGGCGGAGCACTGGTTCTGGCAGTGGCGCAGTCGCTGGGGTTTGCGCCGTGGTTTGGTGTCAATACATTTCCGGACTTCAGTTATTTCGCAGCCCTTTGGGGCGCGTGGTCGTTCTGGCGATCGCTGGGTCTGACACTGTATTACGCCATTGTTTCAACGGGAATTGCGCTGGTGATGGGCATCATTCTGGCGCTTGCAATGGTGCGGCTGTTTCCTGGCAAAACACTGTATAAATATCTCTACAAGTTGCCCCTGATGATCCCCTACACGGTAGGCATTGCGCTTGCCGTGATCATGCTGGGAAACGGCGGGATGCTGTCGCGTTTGATGGCATTTGTGGGCCTGATCGGAGATCCGTCTGAGTTCCCTCAGATCCTGAAGACCCACTATGGCTGGGGCATTATCACAGTCTATGTCTGGAAACAGACACCGTTCGTGACCCTGACTCTCTATGCTGTTTTGCTTGGCGTCGGCCGCGAGACGGAAGAGGCCGCCGCGATCCTTGGAGCGAACAAATGGCAGATATTTTTCCAGGTCACGTTACCTCAGATTCTGCCAGGCATCATATCCTCAACGTTGATTATTTTTGCCTTCAACATCGGTGCGTTTGAGGCCCCGTTCATTCTGGGTGGCGGCTATCCTGACACATTACCGGTGATCGCATGGCGTTACTTCAATGATGCTGACTATTCCCTGCAATTGCAGGGGATGGCCACCGTGGTGTCGATCGCGCTGATCGCAGGCGGTATTCTTTATAGCTATCTGGCGCTTTATAGGCGCTACGAACGTCGCATCGGGAGAAGCTGACATGGCGCGAGGCTCGTTCAAAACCGCACTCAATTCCCGTCTGTCGACGTTTCAGAAAATATACTTGCTGCTTATTGCAGGCTTTATCCTTGGTCCGTTCATTCCGCTGGTCATCCAAAGTTTTGCTTTTCGCTGGGCTTGGCCAGACATGTTGCCGGGAACCTGGTGGTTAGAACAGCGCGAAAATACGCTCATGCCGCTGGCCTGGGATTACGTGATTTCACCATATAGCCGCGTCTGGGAAGCGACGCTGAATACCATGTTTATCGGTACGGTCGTCACTGTCATTTGCCTTGCGATTTGCCTGCCAGCTGCACGGGTTCTGTCACGGGAGACTTTTCCAGGAAAACCTGCGTTTGAGTTCTTTTTGTCGATGCCCCTGATCGTCCCAGAGGCGGCGATAGGCATCGCGTTGCTGATGATTTTTATCCACATTGGCTTGGCTGGGACCTATACAGGCATCATTATTGTCCACCTGATACCGACCATCCCCTATATGATCCGGATGCTTACGGCTGTATATCAGGGACTTGGTCGGGATTTTGAAGAACAGGCAATGATCCTGGGTGCAAACCGATGGCAGGTGATGTGGCAGGTGACATTGCCGATGTTGCTGCCTGGTGTGGTTGCCGGCGCGCTTTTCACCTTTTTAGTGTCGACCAATATCTTTCTGCTGACCTTCTTTCTGGGCCAGGGCAAGATCGTCACGCTGCCCACACTGTTGTTCTCAAAAATCTCTGGCGGCACGCTCGATGCCTCTGCAGCCGGTATCACGCTGGTGGTGACGGTGCCGGGAATTATCCTGCTGCTGATCACCGAGCGGTTCATCAAAGAAGAGGCCTTTGGAAAAGGTTTTGGAAATTAAGGAACGCATATGACTTCTCTGACTGAAATTGCAAAACGTTTCCCGACGCTTGATCGGTCCTTGATGGAGCGTCGTCTGGGTCGACCAGGGCCGAACCCGCGGGTCATAATCGACACTGACACTGCCAACGAAATTGATGATCAATATGCACTGGCCTGGGCTTTGCTTTCGCCAGAGCGGCTGCGGTTGGAAGGTGTCACGGCGGTTCCATTCTCGTTTGCCCATCATCGAGATCAACTGATCCGATCAGTTGAAATCATGCGCAGCGGTGGCCCCAAAGATTCTGGTGAGGAAGAGTTTATGGGCGGCCTAGGTGGATGGGCGCAACGGATCATAGACACAGGGCGCAAGGCCGAAGACGTTCGGTTCGTCAGCGCCGAAGAGGGCGCTGAGTTATCCTATCAAGAGATCCAGCGCATCTTTGACAAATGTGGAGTGGACGCAAGCGGCAAGGTATTTCGCGGCGCACCGGGGTATCTGCAAGATTACGATACCCCAATATCGACACCGTCGACCGACTTTATCATTGAAGAAGCTCGCAAACGTGCAGACGGACCTGTGTATATTCTGGCGATGGGGGCGCTGACCAATATTGCGTCGGCATTGCTAATTGCGCCAGACATCATTGACAACATCGTCGTGGTCTGGACCGCGTCCTTTCCAAGCTATGCACCGTTTAACAATCAGCCGTCACTGAACTTGGTTCAGGACCGACTTGCATCACAACTGTTGTTTGAATGCGGCGTGCCGCATGTCTATCTCCCTGGTTATCATGTTGGGGCGCAGCTGAAAATCTCTTACCCGGAGATGGAAAGTTTTGTAAAAGGCAAGGGCGCAATAGGGGATTACCTATGGCATCTTTACACCCACAATCCGCTACATGAAATGTTTGCCATCACAGACCCCAAAACCAAGACCTGGGTTATTTGGGACATCATCAACGTGGCTTGGCTGTTTGACGATGCCTATGTCTCTACGCATTTGACAACGTCACCGATCCTTGATGACGCACTGTACTGGAAGGCCGATCCGGATCGGCATTTCATGCTAGAGGCTTATGATCTCGATCGTGACAGTATATTTGAAGATCTTTATAAGACACTGAACCGTGCACCGGACTGAGAAACAGTGTGTTACGTCGCAAAATTAGGCGATCTCTGGTTCTGATGAAATGGACGGCTCTGACGCTACGTGTCGGCTGTCAGGCTAGATAGCGTTGGGTATCGGTCTTTGAACTTGAAGCTGTGGCGCCGCCGACTGTGTTGATTGATCTCAAAGGTTGCTGTCATCCTTGGACTGCCAATCTGATCCCGATCAAGATTGGCTAAAACCAAATCACATCATCAGGTGATAGAGCTATGTGGTAGCGGCCGATAACCTGACAATCCTGCTCAAAATCATCAGTCGCCCCCAAACAGTCTGAACTGCCCTAGATGTGAAATTAATTTCACATAGTGCGATTTATTTACGTTGGCGTTGACCGTTTTCTTACGTGCTCATACTCATGTGTTATGAAGTTTCTTGCGGACATTGAAATAAATACCGCAACCCGGCGCATCCGTGCCATTGTAAAAAAGGACCTTCAGTTCAGATGCTCTAGGGAGGAGTAAGATGATGAAGCATAACGTTACTGGAATTCTGGCGTCTCTCGCCATGACAGCCTCGGTTATTTCTGTCACCTCGGCACAGGCCGAAGGCGGACTGCGGTGCGAACCAGGAGAGACATATATCATGAACGTCATGGTCTCGGGTCACCCTTATTGGGTTCCGGTCTACCAGGGGTTCAAACAGGCTGCCGAGGCCTTTGGTTGCGAGACCGTGTTCTCGGGCACTCCGGATTACGACATTACCAAACAGATCGCGTCGTTTGAACAGGATATGGTCAAACAACCTGCTGGCATCCTGGTTCACCCAATGCAGTCGGACCCGTTTATCGAGCCGATTGACCGCGCAATCGACAACGGCACCGAAGTGGCAACTTTTGCTGCGGATTCGCCCAAGTCAAAGCGGACGGCCTATATCACGTCGGACAATTTGGCCGAGGCCAAGTTTGCCGCTGAAGAGATTGTCAGCCAGATTGGCGACAGTGCAGAATTTGCGGTTTTGGAAAATCCGGGTCAGTCCAATCATGACCTTCGGGTCACCGCGCTGCTGACATATATGGAAAAACACTACCCCAACATGAAGCTGGTCGGCCGTCAGGCGACCAATCAGGACAGCACCGCAGCTTACCGTGCCACGGCGTCGATCTTGCAGGCCAACCCAAATCTGGGCGCTTTGTGGATCCCTGAGGCAGGCTCGGCTGAAGGTGCAGTTGCTGCCATTCTGGAAGCCAAGGCAGATGTTTTGGTAATGCATGCGGATATCACTCCGACGACGCTGGAGCATATCAAGGCCGGCAATATCCATATGGCGCTAAATCCGAACCAGGCAATGCAGGGGTTCATGGGTTTTATGTCCACCTTCCTGGCGGCGCATTCCGAGGTCTTTGAACCGTTCAACGACTACAAAGTTTCGGGGTATAACCCGATGCAAATTCCCTTTGTTGACAACGGGTTCTCCGTGATCACCAAAGAGAATGCAGACAGTTTTGATCTGAATGTTTACATGGACGGTCGCGATCCTAGCTGATTGCTTTCCTACCCTTTCTTGGCGGGCAGTATGCCTAGGAATACTGCCCGCCACTTTTCAAATTGCAGAACAGTCAGAACCCCGGCCATGCCAGATAACGTGATCCTCAAAATTTCGAATGTCAGCAAATCCTTTGGCGCCATTCGCGCGCTTAGGGGTGTTGATTTTGAACTGCGACGCGGTGAGATCCATGCATTGGCCGGTGAAAACGGGGCTGGGAAGTCCACCCTGATGAATGTCATCGACGGCATTCTAAAACCGGACAGCGGTGAGATTATCTGGGACGGCAAACCCGTCCGGATCAACTCTCCGACGAAGGCACAGAAACTGGGCATTGGATTTGTGCATCAGGAAATTGCCTTGTGCCCGGATGTGTCTGTGGCTGAAAACATATTCATGGCGACCACCAATATCAGCCGGTCGTTCTTGATGGATTATAAAGGGCTGGAGGCCAAGGCGCGTGAAGTGTTTCGCCAACTCAGCGACATTGATCCATCGGTTCTGGTGCGAGACCTGTCGATTTCAAATCAACAGCTGGTCGAGATTGCCAAGGCGCTGACGCTGGATTGTAAGGTGTTGATCCTGGATGAGCCCACGGCAGCGCTGACGGATAAAGAGGCACAGGTACTGTTCGGTATCATGCGGCGGTTGGCCGATAGTGGCATTGCGATCATCTATATCTCGCACCGCATGGTCGAGATTTTCGACAATTGTGACCGTGTAACTGTGTTCCGCGATGGCCAGTATATCACCACGCGTAATGTGACAGAGATAGAACCGGGGGATGTGGTCAACGCCATGGTTGGCCGAAAGATTGAGAACCTATATCCGGACAAACAGTCCAGAGAGGAGGCCTCGCCAGACATTATCCTTGCGGTTAAGGGGCTGACGCAGCACCCCCGGTTTAGTGACGTGTCATTCCATCTGAAAAAGGGTGAGATCCTTGGTATAGCCGGGCTGATCGGCTCGGGGCGCAGCGAGATCGTTAAAGGTATTTGCCGGTTGGATGGTGATGTTTCTGGCGATGTTTGGCTGAATGGCGAGCCGCTTGTTCTTAAGCACTATCAAGACAGTATTGCGGCGGGGATGGTCTATCTGTCCGAAGATCGCAAAGGTGACGGCATTTTTCTGGATATGCCAATTTCCGCCAATGTATCGGCATTGAAATTGCAGCAGGTCGCCAGTCCATTGGGCCTGATCAATCGCGAACTAGAAGACGGGCAGGCGGAAAGATTGGGCGATAAGCTGAACCTGAAATGTGGTCAGTTGTCAGATCCTGTGTCCTCACTGTCGGGGGGCAATCAGCAAAAGGTCGCGATTGCCAAGATGTTGTCGGTGAACCCAAAACTAATCTTTTTGGACGAGCCCACGCGGGGAGTTGACGTCGGTGCCAAGGCAGAAATTCACCGCATCCTGCGTGAACTGGCCCGCAGCGGAGTGGGCATCGTGGTGATCTCGTCTGAACTGCCCGAACTGATCGGGGTTAGCGACCGGGTGCTGGTGGTCCGCGAGGGGCGCATCGGCGGGGTGGTCGAGGGCGACATGATTACCGAAGAAAACATTATGCATCTGGCCTCGGGCCTGGATGCCCAAGAATTGACGGGCTGAGGGAGAGCACGGTGG
This sequence comes from Parasedimentitalea marina, assembly GCF_004006175.1. Taxonomy (GTDB): domain Bacteria; phylum Pseudomonadota; class Alphaproteobacteria; order Rhodobacterales; family Rhodobacteraceae; genus Parasedimentitalea; species Parasedimentitalea marina. The sequence goes on along the minus strand of NZ_CP033221.1, from coordinate 95,754 downwards.
AGAACTCGATGGAAATAACAGCTTCGGCACCCGCAGAGCCAACGACCAGCACGTTGCACAAATTGCTGCGGATGCGCGAAACCGGGTTGATTGCGATCATTCTGGTAATGTTTGTGATTATGTCCTTTGCCTCGCCCTATTTCCTGACCTGGGTGAATATGCGGGCCATGGTCATGGCCTTTGCGGTCGAGGGCATTGTGGTGGTCGGAATGACCATCTTGCTGATCTCGGGCGGGATCGACCTATCGGTTGGATCGGTCACGGCACTGTCGATGGTGATTGCGGGATGGTTGTTCCTGCAAGGCATTGATCCCTGGGTGGCCTCGGCCATAGCGATTGCCGCCTGCACTGCAATTGGGGCCTTTATGGGGTTCTTTGTCACCCGGGTTGGGCTGCATCACTTCATTGTATCACTTGCCGTCATGGTGATTGCCCGAGGCGCTTGCCTGCTGGGCACCGGGGGGAGGCCGTTGGGGCTATATACGCTGCCACCAGAGTTTAAATTCATTGGCCAGGGAACCATAGGGCCGATCCCGCTGGTAATTATCATTTTCCTGGTTGTGGTTTTGGTGTTCGACTTCATGCTGCGTCGCACCACCGTGTTTCGCAAAGTATTCTACACGGGCAGCAACGAAAAGGCCGCCGCATATTCCGGCATCCGCACAAAAAAGGTGATCTTTCTGACCACCACTTTGTGTTCGGCACTGGCGGGGTTTGCAGGCATTATCTACATGGCACGGTTTGGCTCAGCCCAACCCACCTTTGGGCTGGGGATGGAGCTGAACGTGATCGCCGCAGCCGTAATTGGTGGCGCCAGCCTGACCGGTGGAGCGGGAACCATTTTCGGCGCCATCCTCGGTGTGGTGCTGCTGTCTGTGGTCTCCAGCTCGCTCGCTCTGTTGGATGTGTCGGTCTACTGGCAGGACATCATTCGCGGCTCGATCCTGTTGGCTGCGGTTTCGATTGATCACTATCTCAACAAGAAACGCAGCTGAAGGGGGGGGACAGATATGTCAGAACGCATCTCAGATTTTGAACTTTCTCGCCAGATTCACACAGTATTGGTGCTGCATTTTGTTGAAGAGTTGAAACAATCGGAAATCGCCCAACGGCTCAACCTTTCAACGTCAAAGGTGAATAGGTTGATCGCCCAAGGACGCAAGTTAGGTATGGTCAAGATTGATGTGACAAGCCCGTTTCAACGGTTGGCCAAACTGGAGGGCCAACTGGTCGGAGCAACCACACTGAACGGGGCGATGGTGACGCCCACTGTATCGGGCAATCCGGATACTACCCTGCAACAAGTGGGTCGAGCAGCTGCAAATATGTTGTTAGAAACTGTCCGTGACGGTGATGTCATTGCAATCACTGGTGGCAAAGCGATCAGTGCAGTGGTCGAGAATCTGTCACCGGACCGCAATTTCGACATTACTGTTGTGCCGCTTACTGGCGGGGTGCAGGGGAAGTTTTATACCGATGTAAACCACCTGGCCTCGCAAATGGCGGAACGGTTGGGCGGAACTCCGATGCTGATCCACGCGCCGTTGTTTGCCGAAAGCCGTAATCAGCGGGATATGCTGAAAGAAATGGCCTCGACCAAGGAAGTGTTTGATCTGGCGCGCCGGGCTAACGTCGCGCTGGTTGGGGTTGGTTCGGTCGAGCCGCGGGGGTCCAGTTATTACGATCTGAACCCAGTGCCGGAGTCCGATCGAAAGATGCTGGTCGGCATGGGGGTGGCCGCTGAATTCATGGCACATCTGATCGGTGAAAACGGCCGTCTTGCTGAATATGAACTGAACTCCCGCTTAGTGGCATTGAATCCAAGTGAGCTGCAAACCTGCAGAACGGTGATCGGTATTGCCGCCGGAAAGCAAAAGGTACGACCCATTCAGTCAGTGCTGAATGGAAATTTCTTGGATTCACTGGTCCTGGACGAAGAGACCGTCAACGCGGTTCTAGAGACTATGGAAAGGTCAAAACATGTCGCATGAAATGCTAACACGCCCAATAGGAACGTCCGGGATCGAAGCCTCGGTGGTTGGTCTGGGCACATGGGCCATTGGCGGCTGGATGTGGGGCGGCACTGACGAAGCGCAGTCGATCGAGGCTATTCAGACCGCAGTAGATGAAGGGGTCACCCTGATCGATACTGCGCCTGCTTATGGTCAGGGACTGGCCGAAGAGATCGTCGGCAAAGCCTTGGTTGGGCGCCGTGACAAGGTTGTGTTGGCGACCAAATGTGGGTTGGTCTGGCATAGTCAAAAGGGAAACCATTTCTTTGACTATGGCGGTCAGCCAGTGCATCGCTATCTGGGTAAAGACGCGATCATTTATGAGGTTGAGCAAAGCCTGACACGGTTGAAAACCGACTATATTGATCACTACATCACCCATTGGCAGGATCCGACCACCCCCATCGCCGAGACGATGGAGGCGCTGGAGACTTTAAAGCAACAAGGCAAGATCCGCTCGATTGGGGCCAGCAACACGAGTGCAGACGATGTTGCTGCATATGTGGCGGCGGGACAGCTGGACGCCATTCAAGAAGAGTACAGCATGGTCAAACGCGACATTGAGGTTTCGCTGTTGCCACTGTGCGCCGAGCACGGCGTGTCGGCGCTAAGTTATTCGTCGCTGGCGCTGGGGCTGTTGAGTGGCAAGGTTGGACCGGACCGGGACTTCTCGGGCGATGATCAGCGCAAGGGCAACCCGCGCTTTTCAATGGCAAACCGGCATAAGATCGCAGCCCTGATGGTAGAGATCGCGCCTGTTGCCGATGCCCATAACGCGACTTTGGCGCAGACGGTGATCGCCTGGACCGTGCAGCAACCCGGCATCACGTTTTCTTTGTGCGGGGCCCGCAACGCGGATCAAGCCCGCGAGAATGCCGCCGCAGGACGTATCAGACTTTCACAACAGGACATCGCAACCATTACCGCAGCCGCTGGGGCACATTTGACCAACCTCGACGGCTAACCAGTACTGAAAACCGACAACAAGAAAGCGCCAGAGGGTCACTTTGGCGAACGGAGAAGTTATGCCTGCGCAACGACACAGCAGCTTTCAGCGCATCAGCGATAACGGGACCTTTGACGTCATTGTCATTGGCGGCGGTATCAATGGGCTGGGCGTCTACCGCGAACTAGCCCTGCAAGGGCTCCGGGTGCTGCTGGTCGAGCGCAACGATTTTTGTTCAGGCTGTAGTTCGGCGCCGTCGCGAATGATCCACGGCGGGCTGCGCTATTTGGAAAACGGTGAGTTTGATCTGGTTCGCGAGTCGCTGGCAGAACGGGATGCGCTGTTGCGTAATGCACCGCATTTAGTGCGGCCACTGCCAACCACAATCCCGATCACGTCGTTGTTCTCCGGCTTGTTCAATGCGGCTACCAGTTTCTTTGGTGGATCTGGTAAGCCTTCGAACCGGGGTGCATTGCCGATCAAAGCTGGTCTATCACTTTATGATCTGGTGACCCGCAAGCGCCGGATGTTGCCGAAACACAAATTCAGCAGTGCCAGGACGACCTGGAAGCAGTGGCCGAATTTGACCCGCAAGCTGTTGTTCTCGGCCACCTATTATGATGCCTGGATTTCGCATCCGGAACGGTTGGGACTGGAACTGATCACTGATACCAATCGTCTGGCTCCGGATTCGGCTGCAGTGAACTACGCCGAGCTGTCTGTCACAGATGGAGCGTATTCTGTAACTGACTTAGAAACCGGAAATAGCCATCTGGTGACGGCACGGGCGGTGGTCAATGCGGCAGGGGCCTGGCTGGACGAGGTCAACGCGCACTTGTCGCCGCAAAAGACCAAGCCGAAACCGCTGGTGTCTGGCACCAAAGGGTCACATCTCATCCTAGATAATCCTGTGCTGCTAAAGGCGCTGGATGGCCATATGATGTACTTTGAAAATACCGATGGCCGGGTTTGTATTGTATTCCCCTATTTGGGCAAGGTGCTGGCGGGCTCGACTGATATCCGGGTCACTTCGGCGTCGCGGACCCGCTGCGAGCCCGAGGAGATGGACTATATCTTGACCTCGCTGCAGTTGATCTTTCCTGATGTGCCAGTGTCGGCGGACGAGGTCGTATTTAGCTATAGCGGCATCCGCCCCCTACCATCAAGCGATCAAGATTTCACTGGCAGAATCTCACGCGGACATTTCACTCATAAGATGGACGGTCTGGTGCCGCAGTTCTGTATGGTAGGCGGAAAATGGACGACGTTCCGCGCCTTTGCACAGCAGACGGCGGATGAGGTGATGGCAGAGTTGGATCACCCTCGAAAATTGGACACAATTGGCCAGCCAATCGGCGGTGGAGCTGATTTTCCTTTGGCTGCGGGTGCATTGGAGCAGGCATTGATGGCCGAGTATTCGGTGACGCTAGATCGGGCAAAGCATATGGTCACTGCATATGGCACTGGTGCGAGGCAAGTTCTGAATCACTGTGTTTGTTATGCTGATGATCAGCCACTAGAGCAGGATTGTGCCTATACATTGGCCGAAATCAGTTTTCTTATTCGTCACGAATACGTCGTGCACCTGTCTGACATTGTTCTTCGACGTACTGATCTGGCAATCACAGGTGGGCTGAACCTGTTCCTGGTCGATGCTCTTACCAGCCTGATGGCGAAAGAGCTGGACTGGACCTCATCGCAGATCGACACCGAGCGCAGATCGCTTTTGGATGAGCTACATCATTTTCACGGCGTCTTTCTGACTGCACAGAGCCAAAATTCAAAATCAAGGAGTATGGAATGCGTGTAAGCACTAAAGCCCGCATGAATCGGATGTTCACCAACGGCGGTTGTCTGGATGTCGCGATTGATCATGGGGTCTGTAACGAACCCAGCTTTATGGTTGGGCTCGAGGATATGGGCAGTGTGGTGAACACACTGATAGACGCCCGCCCAGATGCGATTCAGATGACCTATGGTCAGGCTGACTTGTTGCAAGCCCGGCCCGAGAAGGACAAACCGGCGCTGGTGATGCGGATCGACATGGGCAATCCCTATAATGATCAGCGTCACCGGGTGATGTGGTCACTGCTGCAAAACGCGGAAGAGCCGATTATCGGTGCGTTGGAAATGGATGCGGCTGCGGTGGTGGTCAATCTGTTCATGCTTCCGGACGAACCTGACCTGTTCCGCCAATGTGTCGAGAATATCTCAAAGGTGCGGGCCGCCTGTGAAAAATACGGTATGCCGCTGATGATCGAACCACTGGTGATGCTGCCCAATGACATTCGCGGTGGCTATCAGGTGGATGGTAACGCCGACAAGATTGTCACGCTTACCCGTTTGGCCAGTGAAATGGGCGCGGACATCATTAAGGCGGATCCAACTGAACACGCCGGGGATTTCCACCGCGTGGTCGAAGCCGCAAGGGTGCCAGTTCTGGTGCGGGGCGGTGGTAAGGAAGATCTGAAAACCGTGCTGTTGAAATCAGCGGCACTGATGGGGCAGGGGGCCAAGGGCATGGTCTATGGTCGCAATATCTATCAGCATGACAACCCAAAGGCTGTGGTCGCTGCATTGATGGCGATGATCCACAATGGCGCCAGCGGTGAAGAAGCATGGGACATTTACAATCGTGAGTAATCAACAGACATATCTGCTGGGACTGGATGCGGGCAACACTGTGATCAAGGCAGTGTTGTTTGATCTGCAGGGACGTCAGGTGGCGATGCATACGTTGGATGGGCAATCCTCGACGCCGCAGCCGGGATATGTTGAGCGTGACCTGAACGAGTTGTGGGCCAATGCAAAAACAGCAATCCGAAACTGTATTGACGCGGCCGGTATCGAGCCAAGCCAGATTGCAGCGGTTGGCTGTGCCGGTCACGGCAACGGGCTATATCTGGTGGATCGCGATGGTGAACCACTGATTGGCATTCAATCGCTGGACACGCGTGCCGCGGATCTGGCGGCGGAACTGGCCGCGGCCCATGGCGATGCCTTGCATGAGATCTGTCTGCAAAAACCATGGCCCTCGCAAACGCCTGTGTTACTGGCCTGGATCAAACGTCATCGCCCCGAAATCTATGCGCAGGTTGGATCTGTGATGCTGTGCAAGGATTTTATCAATTTTAAACTGACAGGTCTTCGCACCAGCGACATTTCAGATATGTCCGGGTGCGGGTTGTTGCGGATGCCGGATTGCACATATGACGACGATTTGCTGACCCTGTATGGGCTAGAGGACGCTCGGGGTATGTTACCCTGGTTGTTTGATCCGGCGGATGTTGCTGGCACAATAAGCGCCCAATCTGCCAAAGTTACTGGACTGGCAGAAGGCACGCCGGTTGTGGCGGGTTACTTTGACGTGGTTTCCAGTGCGATGGGGTCTGGAGTGGTTTCAGCAGGACAGGCTTCTATCATCTGCGGCACATGGAGCATCAATCAGGTGTTTTCAAGCACGCCCGTGGTTGATCCTGAAGTATTCATGGTTGCCGGTTTCGGGCGTGCTCGATTTGTCAATATTGAAGCCAGCGCCACTTCGGCTGCCAATCTGGAATGGTATGTCCGAGAATTCGTTGAACGTGGCGAACATCATGACGATCCGTTTGGCTATTGCAATGCACGAGTGGCAGAGATCACTGCGGCATGTGATGACCCATACTTCCATCCGTTTCTCTATGGCTCGGGGCAGGGGGCGGAATATCGCGCTGGGTTTTACGGTGTTGCCGGTTGGCATAGCGAAGGCCACATGCTGCGCGCATTATTCGAAGGTGTTATGTTTGAACATCGGCGTCACATTGACGTTTTGCGCGGCGCAGGGGTGCAGTTCAACTCGGCGATGTTATCGGGTGGCGGATCACGCAGCCCGGTTTGGCCGCAGATGTTCGCAGACGGGTTGGGCGTTCCAGTGACAGTAGCCGAGGCGCAGGAAACCGGTGCGTTGGGGGCCGCTATTGGCGCTGGTCTGGGTGCCGGGCTGTTTGCCGACTACGAGAACGGCATTGCAGAAATGACCCGCAGTCGTGCCTCGTTCACCCCTGATGCTGCGATGCAGTCCCATTATGACAAACGCTACAGCCGCTATCTGCAACTGAGCGAGGCCATGAAGTCGATGTGGGCCAAATCCTGAGACATAATCTATCATAGAAGGAGTGCAGCCATGCGTGCTGTCGGATTTTTGAAGTCGCTACCTATCGAGGCTGCGGAAAGTTTGTTTGATGTGGACCTACCGGACCCTAAGCCGGAGCCGAACGACCTGTTAGTCGAGATTGAGGCTATCTCGGTCAACCCGGCAGATGCCAAGCGGCGCATTCGGACTGCGGTTGATAAACCGCATGAAACGCCATTTATCCTTGGCTATGACGCCGTGGGCGTCGTGGTTGAATGCGGTGCCGAGGTGACCGATTTCAAACCGGGGGACCGGGTTTGGTATGCCGGTGACGCCAACCGCCCGGGTTCTTATGCTTCGCTGCAATGTGTCGATCACAGGATCGCCGCCCATGCCCCACAAAGCGTCTCGCCCGAGGCGGCGGCATCGTTGCCGTTGGTTTCGCTAACCGCGTGGGAAATCTTGTTTGAGAGGTTGCAAGTGCCACAGGGTGAGACGCCATTTTCGCTGCTGATTATTGGTGGCGCTGGCGGTGTTGGCTCAATTACCGCGCAGATTGCCCGTAAATTGACCAACGCAACGGTGATCGCGACGGCATCGCGTCCCGAAACAGCTGAATGGTGCCGTCAGATGGGGGCTCATCATGTGGTGAACCATCGCGATCTGGTTGCCGATATGAAGCAGGCCGAGTTTGATCAGGCCGACTATATCGTGCAATACGCCGACACCGCTCAGCACTGGGATGCAATGTGCGAGTTGATCGCACCCCAGGGCCGTATCGGTACCATCGTTGAGACCTCAGAAAAGCTGGATATTTCAGCATTACAGGGGAAGTCCGCTGCCTTGATGTGGGAGCTGATGTTCACACGCTCGCTGTTTGGGACGCCGGATATGTACAAACAAGGACATATTCTGGCTCATATGGCGCGGTTGGTTGATGACGGCGTCATTGCCACCACGGAAACCAAGATCCTGCATGGCCTGTCTTCGGACACCTTGAAAAAGGCCCACCAGATCATCGAAGGCGCTGCCATGATTGGCAAGCTGGTGATCAAATACTAACCTCAATACCCGGATAAAAGACTATGGCGCAGGCGCAGCCCCTGGATGGGCAGTATGACTATATTATCGTAGGGGCTGGCACTGCCGGCTGCGTGTTGGCCAATCGGCTGAGTGAGGATCCAAAGATCCGCGTTTTGTTACTGGAGGCAGGGAGAAAAGATAACTACCACTGGGTGCATATTCCGGTGGGGTATCTGTATTGCATCGGCAATCCGCGTACCGACTGGATGATGAAAACTGCGCCCGAACCTGGGTTGAATGGCCGTAGTCTGACCTATCCGCGTGGCAAAGTGCTGGGAGGCTGCTCGTCGATCAATGGCATGATATATATGCGGGGCCAGTCTACCGATTACGACCATTGGCGCCAGCTGGGCAATGTGGGTTGGGGCTGGGACGACGTGCTTCCCTATTTCCTCAAATCGGAAGATCACCATGGCGGTGGTTCTGAACTGCATGGATCAGGTGGTGAGTGGAAAGTCGCAAAGCAACGGCTTGAATGGGATATTCTGGGTGCAGTGCGGGATGGTGCCAAGGAATTCGGTATAACGCCACGCGAGGATTTCAACGATGGGAGCAACGAAGGCAGTGGTTTCTTTGAGGTCAATCAAAACAAGGGCGTGCGCTGGAACACTGCCAAGGGTTTTTTGCGTCCGGCCATGCAACGACCCAACCTTCGGGTCATTACCAAGGCTGAGACCGAACGAGTAATAGTCGAAGGTCGCCGGGTCACTGGCGTGCTTTTCCGCCACAAAGGAACGCAATTTCAGGCCCGTGCTGATGCCGAGGTTTTGCTAGCGGCAGGCGCGATTAACACTCCCAAATTGTTGGAACTGTCGGGCATTGGAAATCCCGAACTGCTGCGCGGATTGGGGCTGGATGTGACTCTGAATCAGCCCGCTGTGGGCGAAAACCTGCAAGACCATCTGCAAATCCGAACCGTGTTTAAGGTGCAAAATGCGAAAACCCTGAACACAATGGGCAACAGTCTGCTGGGGAAGGCCCGGATCGCGTTGCAATATGGGTTGATGCGAAGTGGCCCAATGTCGATGGCCCCCAGCCAGTTTGGTATGTTTACCAAATCGGATCCTTCGCTTGAGATGCCAGATCTGGAATATCACGTCCAGCCATTGTCAACTGATAAGCTGGGAGATCCGTTGCACCCGTTCCCGGCAATCACCGTATCGGTTTGCAACCTTCGGCCCCAAAGTGTTGGGAACTGCCATATCACCAGTGCTGACCTTGGTACTCAACCAAAAATCGCGCTGAATTACCTGTCAGTAGAAAACGATCGACGTATTGCTGTGCAATCAATCAAACAGGTGCGGCAAGTCATGACAGCAAGGGCCCTGTATCCCTATCAACCGCAAGAGATTCTGCCAGGACCGAGCACCCAGACAGACGAGGAAATCTTGCAGCAAGTCGGCAATATCGCCACCACTATTTTCCACCCTGTCGGCACCTGCCGCATGGGTATTGATGAATCTGCGGTGGTAGATCCACAACTGCGTTTGCGTGGACTTGATGGATTACGCATTGTTGATGCCTCAGTAATGCCGAAAATTGTTTCCGGTAATACGGCCTCGCCCGTCGTGATGATTGCCGAAAAAGCCGCCGATCTGATCCGAAGTAATGCACGACTCGTAAACTGATCTTCGCTGGTTTAGGAATTGAAACCGAGAGGTATGTCACAGGTTTGCGTAGCACGATACAGACACCTCTCTGGGCCATGATTGGGACGAAAACGGGTGAACCATGTTAAAACACTGTGTCTTTATCAACTTTAAGAGTGACGTTTTGATTGGCGAAAAAGAAGCCATCATGGAAGGTTTGGCCAGTTTGGTGGGTGTCGTCGATGGGGTGATTGACATGTCATTTGGACCCAATCTTGATTTTGAAAAGAAATCACTGGATTTTGACTATGGGTTCATCATGACATTCCGTGATCGCAAAGCACATCTGGCTTATGAAACACATGAAATCCATGTGGAAATGGGTGCCAGGCTGGTTGCGGCCAGTTGCGGTGGGGTCGACGGAATTGTCGTTTTCGACGTGGAAGCCGACTAGGCGGCAAAAGGTGCGGCACCGACCTCTATGATCCAAACATGACTTGAGGGTCGATACGTGTCTGCCCACAGCTAATTTGTACCCGATTCATGAACGATAAGTAGTGCCCTTATCGCTCATGAATGGATGGGTCCACACTATGGTTTGATGCGATTTTTTGACTGCGGATCAAACACCACTGCCTTTTCCATATTCACCGCGAAGTCGAACATCTGTCCCGACGCAATCTCGGTATCGGCCCGCATCCGTGCGATGACGTTTGTTCCACCAAGTGTGGTCGTGACAAAAGTATCAGCCCCGGCTGGCTCGATCACGTCCACGGTATTTTGAAGCGTCCCGATGTTCGAAGACTTCCGGTCCGCGCCTTCTGGATCTGTCAGGGCTTCGGGGCGGATGCCCAAAAGGATCTCTTTACCCTGCCAATCGGCCATGTTGGCTTGGCTGAACTTAAGAGGGGTCTTTTGCCCGGCGCTATTTGTGATCTCGGCGTGTGGCAAGCCGTCGATCATTGAAACCTTAGCGGGCAAGATATTCATTGCAGGGGATCCCATAAAGGTCGCGACAAACAGATTTGACGGTGTGTCATAAATTTCCTTGGGCGTACCCAGTTGCTGGACATATCCGTCGTTCATTACTGCAATTCGGGTCGACAGCGTCAGGGCCTCGATCTGGTCATGGGTGACATAGACAATTGTGGTTTTTAGTTTTTCGTGCAGTTTCTTGATTTCGGTGCGCATGTCGACACGCAGTTTTGCATCGAGGTTGGATAGGGGCTCATCAAACAGGAACACATCCGGTTCGCGGACCAGTGCACGGCCCATGGCCACCCGCTGGCGCTGTCCGCCTGACAGTTGACCGGGTTTGCGATCCAGAAGCGGTTCGATCTGCAGAAGCTTTGCAACACTGGCCAGCGCCTTGTCACGCTCAGGCTTGGCGACGCCGTGCATTTCCAGCCCGAATGTCATGTTCTGGCCCACGGTCATGTTGGGGTAAAGCGCGTAGCTTTGGAACACCATTGCGATGTTGCGCTTAGATGGGTGGACGCCATTCATGACGCGACCCTTGATGGAAATATCCCCATCTGTGATGTCTTCCAACCCAGCGATCATGTTCAACAGGGTGGACTTGCCGCAGCCAGAAGGGCCGACCAACACCAAGAATTCGCCTTCTTTCACAGCGATGTCGACGTGATGCAGAACTTCGATGTTGCCGTAAGATTTGGTGACGCTTGAGATGTCTAGAAAACCCATGAGATTAGCCTTTTACAGATCCGGCCATCAGACCGCGGACAAAGTACCGGCCCGCGACGACATAGACGAGGAGAGTGGGGAAGGCGGCGAGGATCGCGCCTGCAAAGTGGACGTTATATTCTTTCACACCCGTTGAAGACTGAACCAGGTTGTTCAGCGCAACCGTCATGGGCTGGGTTTGACCGCCAAATGAGGCTCCAAACAAGAAATCGTTCCACACATTGGTAAACTGCCAGATCACAGAGACCACGGTAATGGGTCCAGAAACAGGCAGCATGATGCGCCAAAAAATACGAAAGAAGCCGGCGCCATCGATCATGGCAGCATGCACCAGTTCGGTCGGGAAGGCGGCATAGTAGTTCCGGTAGTAAAGCGTTGTGAAGCCAATACCGTAAACGACGTGGACAAGGATCAATCCGGGAATAGAGCCAGCCAGACCGATTTTACCAAGGATTGTCGCCATGGGGATCAGTACGATCTGAAATGGGATGAAGCAGGAGAACAGTAACAAGCCAAACAGGATTGTGTCCCCACGAAACCGCCACTTGGTCAGCACATAGCCATTCAGCGCACCGATCCCGGTAGAGATGGCAACAGCGGGCACCACCATCAGGATAGAATTCAGAAAATAGGGTTTCAGCCCAGTTGCCTCGACCCCGATCTGGGCTGTGGACCAGGCCTTTAACCAAGGCTTGATCGTCCATGTCTCCGGCAGGGCCATCATGTTGCCACCAGTGATTTCATCCAGTGGTTTCAGTGAATTTACAACCATGACAAAGAAGGGCAGCAAATAGAACAGCGCCGAGAGCAACAGCACAAGGTAGATAAAAACGCGGGTGATTTTGCCGGAGCTGACGGCGGTGTCTTGTGTTGCAACGGACATCAGGACTTCTCCTTCAGCTCGGCATAGAGGTACGGCATCATGATCGCTGCAATGGTCATCAGCATGATGACAGCGCTGGCCGCACCGGTTCCCATCTGGTTTCGGGTGAAGGTGTAGGAATACATGAATGTCGCGGGCAGCTCGGTCGCCCGGCCTGGTCCACCACCCGTCAGGGCAATGACAAGGTCATAAGATTTGACTGCCAAGTGGGCAAGGATCACAAAGGCCGACAGAAATGCCGGGCGCAGCATTGGGATGACGATACGGCGATACAGGTTCCAGTTCGAGGCGCCGTCAATCTGTGCTGCCTTAAGGATTTCATTATCAATGCCGCGCAGACCGGCCAAAAACATTGCCATAACAAAACCACTGGTTTGCCAGACGGCCGCAATTACAATGGTGTAAATCGCCATGTTCCGGTCTTTGATCCAGCCAAACTCGAAGCTCTCCCAGCCCCAAAGATGCATGGTGTTCTCCAGTCCAATTCCGGGATCAAGAAACCACTTCCAAGCTGTGCCGGTGACGATGAACGACAGCGCCATCGGGTAAAGGTAGATGGGGCGCAGCATACCCTCTCCACGGATCTTTTGATCCAGCAGAATGGCCAGCGTCAATCCGATCACTGTGCAGATGATGATGTAGAGCGATGCAAAAATGGCAAGATTGGTGACGGCGGTCCACCAGGTCGAAAGCCCCCAAAGCCGGACATAGTTATCAATGCCGATCAAGTCATACTTGGGCAGCATTTTCGAGCCGGTGAAGCTGAGGTAGACCGTGTACAGAATGAACCCATACACAAACACCAGCATCATCGCGATGGACGGCGACAACACCAGTTTTGGAATCCATCCCTGTAGTTTCGTGCGGAAATCCGCATCAGAGGCATAGTTTGCCATCTTTCCCCCATTTTGTCGGCGCAGTCGCACCAACTCGTCTTTTAAAGATGGGCCGAGGATCGCCCCCCGGCCCAGAGTTGGTGAAGCCATATTCGCTGGCTTCACAAGGGAGGTTACATTGCGGATTCGACCGCGTTGACCATTTCCTGTGCTGCAGTTTCAGCGTCGTATTCGCCGTTGAAGTGGGCGGTGACGACGTCATAAATTGCGTTCTTCACCGAAGCTGGGACCGAATGGCCATGTGCCATGGAGCCAAACAGGCGTCCATTGCCGCCAGCATCGGCCAGATCTGCCATGCCTTTTTGACCGCAATCATCAAAGTCGGTGTTGGGCACATCCGTCCGCGCTGGCACCGACCCTTTGACCACGTTGAATGCGGATTGGAACACAGGGTCCATCACAGCCGAGGCCATTGCCAGTTGCGCTTTGTTGCCTTCTTCGACGTCGAACATGACAAACTGGTCCGAGTTGAAGGTAACGGCACCTTGGGTGCCAGGAAAGCGGATGCAAACAAAATCTTCTCCGGGTTTTTGATCCGCGCGTAGGAATTCACCCTTCGCCCAGTCGCCCATCATCTGCATGCCAGCTTCGCCATTGATCACCATTGCTGACGCAAGGTTCCAGTCGCGACCCGAGAAATTGTCATCGACATAGCCGCGCAGGGTATCCATGCGTTGGAAAGCCTCGACCATTGTCGCGCCGCCCAAGGCATCCATGTCCAGATCGATCAGCGCTGATTTATAGAAGTCATCGCCCATGCTTAGCACAACCGCATCAAAGATTGTGGCGTCCTGCCAAGCCTGACCGCCGTGCGCCAGCGGCGTGATGCCATTGGCCTTCATTGCGTCCAGAACGGCCGTCAGTTCATCCCAGCTGGTTGGTGCACCAAGACCGGTTGCATCCAGCGCGGATTTGCTGATCCAGACCCAGTTGGTCGAATGCACATTAACAGGTGCCGCGATCCAGTTGCCGTCATGCTTGGAAAATGCCTGCAGGGCCTCGGGTACAACTTTGTCCCAACCTTCGGCTGCGGCCACTTCGTTGAGATTGCCCAGAACGTCTTCGTTGGCCCAGTCAACAATGTCAAATCCCAGCATCTGCACAGCCGTTGGAGCGTCGCCAGCTGTGACACGGGCCCGTAAAGTTGTCATGGCAGCTTCGCCGCCGCCGCCGGCAACGGGCATATCAAGCCAGCCAATTTTCTGACCCGCCAGATTATCCTTTAATACGTTCAAGGCAGCAGCTTCGCCACCCGAGGTCCACCAATGCAGGACTTCTACCTCTTCAGCGTAGGCAGATCCCGAAGTTAGAGCGACAAGCGCAGCGCTGGCCATCAGTTTCTTGAGTTTCATAATTTCCTCCCAGAAAATTTCATATCTATTTATAACGTTATAATTGATGAGTCTGTCAAGGCTCAACAGTTGATCAAAATTACTACATATTTCCCCATAAAATAAGGGTGTTTTGACAGCAGTCGAGAATAATGGCATATTTATTTTTGCGGGCATTGCTTGTTTAATCGTATTAAATTACCGTGTCAGACATCTTAAAAGCAGTGAGCTATGACAGAGCCAACCAAGATCAAACGCCCAACACAGCGCACTATCGCTGCAAAAATGGGAATTTCCGTGGGGGCCGTTTCGCGCGCTTTAGCGAATGATCCGCAGATGTCAGAAGAGACTCGTGCTCTTGTCAAATCGGTTGCGACCGAACTTGGGTATTCGCCAGACCGCGCCGCTCAACGTCTTCGGACTGGGCGCACGAAGGTTATCAATTTGATCTTGCCGCCACATGAGGAAATTCTTGGATTTGGTACTCTGTTGATCCGAGGCATCAGTGCACAACTGGAAAATACGGGCTATCATCTTGTCGTGCTGCCTGATTTTGGATTGGACAAATCTGCTGAACAGATCCAGCGGGTAGTTCGCGACAAATTGGCGGACGGGATTATATTTTCGCGTACCACACCGGATGACAACCGTATTAAATTTCTTCTTGAAGCGGATTTTCCGTTTGTTTCGCATGGTCGGTCAGAATTGGCGACACCCCATCCCTTTGTGGATTACGATAACTATGCCTTTGGGCGCCAGGCTGCGGAGACGCTAATCGACAGAGGAGCCCAGAAGCTGGGCATTTTGCTCCCGCCCGAGCGCTTCACTTTTCGTCAGCACTTACTGCACGGCTTCATGACTTCAGTCCGGGCGGCAGGTGTTGATTGCGAAGTTCTAGATGGCATCTCGCTGGATAGCAGTGCTGAAGCCATTTCGGCAAATATTCATAAACGGTTCGCTGCTCCGGATGCTCCTGACGGATTGGTTCTTCCAGGTGATGTTTCGGGTCTTGCCGCGCTTGCCGCTATTCAGGATTTGGGGTTGGTTCCGGGGCAAGACGTCCAGCTTGTGGTCAAGCAAACCTCAGGAGTCTTTGATCTGGTGCGACCGAAGGTGCCCAGCCTTTATGAGGATCTGTCGGAGGCTGGTGAAAAGCTGGCGGACCTTCTGTTGAAACGTATCGCGGGCGCACCAACGGCAGAGCTGCAGTATATTCAAACGATCTCGAGCGGGGCTTCTACAAGCGACACTTCTCCAGATTCACAATCACGCGTTTCTAGCGCTAGTTGACATAGATGAGGCCTCCTTTGGCAAACATACCAAACAACCGCCACCACGACGCCGACGCTTTCCGGTTTGGAACGTCTGCCCACCGGGATTTTCTGCGCAAAGACGCCAAGCGACAGTTTGACTTCTTCCGCAGCAGTGTACGCCCTGAACCGGGTTTTTTCGTGCTGGGTTATGACGGGAACCCGCTGACCGATACCGTGCAGGAACTTCACACGACCGCCCGGCTGACCCATTCCTATGCACTGGGACATATTTTCGGTCTGGAGGAATGCGACACGGTGATCGACAAGGGAATGGCGTATCTATGGAGTCACCACCGCGACCGTGACCATGGCGGATATCTATGGGCTTTGGATGGTGAGACCGTTCATGATGGTCGCAAACTTGCTTACGGGCATGTATTTGTTTTACTGGCGGGCGCCAGTGCCAAGATGGCCGGGCACCCCGATGCTGACCGTCTGATTGATGATGTAACGGCGGTTTTGGAGACTCATTATTGGGAGGGTAATCACGGCCTGTTTGCGGATGAGTGGAACCGCGACTGGAGCCCGTTTTCGAGCTATCGAGGGATGAATGCCAACATGCATGGGGTCGAGGCCCTTTTGACCGCTTTTGAGGCAACCGGGCGCGAAACCTATTTGAGCATGGCGGGCCAGATTCTCGGCTTCTTTGTTAACCGGATTGCGGCCGCTGAAAATTGGCGATTGCCAGAGCATTATACCGCAGACTGGCAGATCGATCGGCTGTATTCGGGCAATCCCATGTTCCGCCCCGGTGGCACAACGCCTGGACATTCCTTTGAACTGGCACGCCTTTTGCTTCAATATTGGGATCTTTCCGGCCGCCCGGAGAATAATACTCAAGAGGTAGCGTGGAAGTTGACCGAAAGAGCGTTGTCGGACGCTTGGAATAACGAGTTGGGTGGTTTTGCCTATACTCTCAACTTTGACGGAACTCCTGCGATTGGCTCTCGTTACTGGTGGCCTGTGACTGAGGCGATCGGAGTTCTGGCAAGTTTTCTCAAGCTCGGCGGCAATCAGGTGCAGCATGATTGGTACAGCCGGCTCTGGTGCTTTGCTGATGCACATTTTATCGATTATGAAAATGGTGGTTGGTTTCCGGAAATTGATGAACAGGGCAAACCGACAACAACTCAGTTTCTGGGCAAACCTGATATCTATCATTCCGTCCAGGCGGCTCTGTTTCCCTTGACTTCGGGTCTATCAAAACTCGGCGAAGAGCTGCGCGGCGCCTTGATCAGCTAGCTTAAGAGCGTCCTTACCTTTTGATATTTCTAAAAACATCCCAACGTCAGGTTGCGATGCCTACTGGTGATTGCGGCAACAACTGCAACTTCAGAACTTAATTCTTCAAAGATGAGTCCATTAAAATTTGGTTCTCTTCTTGAAAGGTTCGATAAGTGAAGTATATCGCCTATGGGCCACTTAGGAACAGCTATGAGTTTAGACCAAACGGATAATACCTTTCTAGCGCTGACACCGGAAATTCGGGCAATTTTGGGTGTGTTTGCATTGTATTGGAAGTTGGATGACAGCATCGAAAAGATGAATGACGATCCAAAGCTCACTAAGATGGAATGCCGGATGATTATTCGGTTGGACCAACCCAACCGCATGGGGCTGCTTGCTCAGATGATGTTGACCGTTCCCTCAACAGTTACGGCGACTGCCGACAGTCTGGAAGAGCAGGGCTATGTGCAACGGCGAAGAGATCCTGAAGACAGACGGGCGTGGTTGCTGGAACTGACACAAAGCGGTTGGGAGCGACGTCGTGAAATGGAGCAATTGGCCAGCGAGATGTTCCTCGAGGCCTCGGGTCTGAACAAAGATGAAACGCTGATTTTTTCCGAACTGGCCGGAAAAATCTACGACAATGTATTGCGAACCGGTGTTCCGGAAGGACTAAAGACATGCGATTGATGACACCATTCTCGGCGCTTTTGGTTTCTGCGCTGGCGTTGACCCCAATGGCATCTGCGGCTGAGGCAGGGTTTAAACCAGTAAAACTGATGAAGACGGAAACTGGGGAGGCGCGGCTGGAGCGTCAGTTCTTTGGCCAGGTTGCGGCCAAGCAAAGTGTTGATCTGGCATTCCAGGTTGCTGGGCAGCTTCTTAAGTTTCCGGTGACCGAAGGCTTTCTTGCTCCCAAGGGTACGTTGATTGCCGAGCTTGATCTTGAACAGTTTGAACTGAACCTAGAGCAAGCGCAGTTGCAGAAGGCTCAGGCCGATCGCACTGTGACCCGGATGGAGCGGCTGGAGGGTACAGTCAGTCAGGTCGCAATGGATGATGCGGAAACCCAGGCGGGGCTGGCTGCAATCGAAGTGCGAAACGCCCAATATGCGCTGCGTCACGCGACCCTGCGGGCCCCCTTTGATGCGCTGGTGTCCAGCCGTGAAGTGGCCCTTTTTACCACTGTCAGTGCGGGGGCTCCGATTGTCCGCCTGCACGACATGTCAGAATTGCACATCGAAGTCGATGTTCCGGAAATTTTGTTCCAACAATCCGAGCAAGATAAAGTTTTGGAAATCACCGCAAGCTTTCCCGGGCGTGAAGGTGACTTTCCATTGCAAATTCTCGAATTTGATGCTGAGGCAAGCAACGTTGGGCAAACTTACCGCGTGACTTTTCTGTTTGAACCACCCGCGGGCATGCAGATCTTTCCAGGGGCTTCGGCGACAGTAAGGGTGCTGGCGGACGCTGGGGATGATATTATTTCACTGCCCTCAACGGCTCTGGTCAGCAAGCCGTCAGGGCAAGTTGGTGCAATGGTATTTTCACCAACCGGAGCTGACGAGGGATCCGTGACATGGACCCCCGTGGAAATCGAGCCAACTCAATTTGGCGATTTTCGCGTAGTGTCCGGGCTGGCCGGGGGAGAGGAAATTGTGCTGACCGGTGGTGGTGCTTTGACGGACGGTCAATCGGTGCGCCGGTTCACCGGCTTTGCGAACTAAGGGGCGCGTTATGAACATCGCACGCGCGTCAATCGACAGACCTCTTTATACGTGGCTGATTATGCTGATCGCCCTTGCGGGCGGCATTTGGGGTTTCACCTCGCTGGGACGGCTTGAAGATCCGGCCTTTACCATCAAGCAGGTGGTGATTTCGACCCAATATCCCGGTGCCACCGCTGAGCAGGTGGCGTTTGAGGTATCTGAACCACTGGAGTCTGCCATCCAAAAGATGGCCGAGGTCAAGCTGATCACCTCGATCAACCAGCCTGGGTTCTCCCTGATCGAAGTGGAAATGCAGGATATTTATGACGGCACCGAGCTTCCTGAAATCTGGACCAAGCTGCGCGCCCGTATACGGGATGCGTCGCGTGGACTGCCTGACGGGGTTGGGCAGCCGTTTGTGAATGACAGTTTTGGTGACGTGTTCGGCCTGTTTTATGCGGTTACAGCTGAAGGGTATACCGACGCTGAAAAGCATGAATTGGCGACGTTCCTGCGTCGTGAGTTGCTGACGGTGGATGGCGTCGCAGATGTCGAGGTCTCGGGCCTGCCAAACGAGGCGATCTTTGTTGAGCCGGATTTGTCGATTTCAGTGAACCAGAACATCGCAATGTCGGCTATTGCCAATGCCATTGCCACTTCGAACTCGGTGAGGTCGGCGGGCACTTTGGATGCGGGTCCAAGTGAAACCCGGCTGCTAGCGCCGGCAGGCTCTGACAGTGTGACCGAAATCGCAGGCCTGTCGGTGGGGGCCGAGGGCGAAGTCATCAATATTGTCGACATGGCTTCGGTCCATCGCGGTCGTACAACGGATCCGGACTTGATCATTCGCTTTAACGGAACCGAGGCATTTTCCTTTGGGATCGCTGGTCTGGCAACTGAAAATATTGTCGAGGTCGGCAAACGCGTTGACGCAAAGCTGGCGGAACTGGACGCAGACATCCCCTATGGGGTTCAGCTGGAGCCGATCTATCAGCAGCATGTTGTGGTCGAGCAGGCCTCGAATGACTTTCTGATCAACCTGGCCATGTCCGTGGCCATTGTAATTGCGGTTTTGGCTATGTTTATGGGTTGGCGCGCTGCTGTTGTGGTGGGCACAACGCTGCTGCTGACGGTGGTCGGCACCTTGCTGTTCATGAAGCTGTTTTCCATCTCGATGGAGCGGATTTCGCTCGGCGCGCTGATTATTGCCATGGGGATGTTGGTCGATAACGCTATTGTGGTGGCCGAGGGCATGCAGATCTCGATGTTGCGCGGAAAGTCGTCACGCAATGCAGCGCAGGACGCGTCGGACAAGACGCAGATACCGCTGCTGGGGGCCACGGTCATTGGCATCATGGCCTTTGCCGGTATCGGCCTTAGCCCGGATTCCGCGGGTGAGTTTCTGTTCTCACTATTCGCAGTGATTGCGATCTCTTTGCTGCTCAGCTGGTTGCTGGCTTTGACCGTCACGCCGCTGCTGGGGCATTATTTCTTCAAGCAAGGTACAGAGGGCGGCGCGGATGCCTATGGCGGACTATTGTTTCGCGCCTATGGTGGCACGTTGAGATTGGCACTTAAACTGCGTTGGTTGGTTGTTGTTGGTCTGGTCGCTGTCACAGTTGTCTGTTTCATCGGCTTTGGTCAGGTCAAACAACAGTTTTTCCCGAACTCAAATACACCGCTGTTCTTTGTGCACTACAAACTGCCGCAAGGGACGTCGATACACACCACGTCGGACCATTTGAAAGTTTTCGAAGGCTGGTTGGACAAACGCGATGATGTGGTGTCGGTGGCCAGCTTTGTCGGGCAGGGGGCCTCGCGGTTCATGCTGACCTATCAGGCGGAAAAACCAAACGCCAGCTACGGTCATCTGATCATCCGCGCTCCAAATCTGGAGGCAATTCCGGCCATTCAGGCGGATCTTGAGGCATTTGGTCAGGCGCAGTTCCCCGAGGGTGAATTCCGCACCAAACGTTTGGTCTTTGGCCCCGGGGGCGGCAACCCAATTGAAGCGCGGTTCTCGGGTTCTGATCCAAAAGTGCTGCGTGAACTGGGGGAAGAGGCAGCCGCTCGATTGGCTGCTGCATCTGACAACATCCTGAGTGTGCGCAACAATTGGCGCGAACAAGAATTGGTGTTGAAACCCATCTATGCCACCGACCGCGCGCAAACCGCCGGTGTTAGCCGTGAGGATATTGCCGACACGCTGATGTTCTCAACTGACGGCATTACCGGCGGTGTGTTCCGCGAGCGCGAGCGGCTGATCCCGATCATTCTGCGGCGTCCGGTGGATGGCGCTTATAACCTGATGGATCAGGTGGTTTACTCCAGCTCAACCGGCAAGTTCCTTCCACTGGAACAGATGATCGACGGGGTAGACGTAGAGGTGCAAAACACCTTGGTCCATCGCAGAGACCGGGTGCCAACCCTGACGGTCAGTGCCGATATTCCTGCGGACCTGACTGCAGCGTCGGTGTTCAACGAAGTACGTGATGTGATCGAGGCGATGGAGCTGCCATCGGGCTACAAGATGGAGTGGGGCGGCGAACACGAAAGCGCGGCGGATGCCAATGCAAGCCTGGGCGGACAACTGCCCCTGTCAGGGCTGATCATGGTGCTGATTTCAGTGTTACTGTTCAACGCCATTCGCCAACCTGTGATCATCTGGTTGTTGGTGCCGATGTCGGTGAATGGCGTGGTGATCGGATTGCTGGGAACGGGTCTGCCGTTTACCTTCACTGCTTTGCTTGGTCTGCTCAGCCTGTCGGGGATGTTGATCAAGAACGGTATTGTGCTGGTCGAAGAGATTGATCTGGTTCGAGCCGAAGGCAAAAAGATACGCGAGGCCATTGTCGAGGCATCCGTGTCGCGTTTGCGTCCTGTCATGCTGGCGGCGGTGACCACTGTGCTCGGCATGGTTCCCCTGCTTGGTGATGCCTTTTTCAAATCGATGGCGGTGACCATCATGGGTGGCTTGACCTTTGCCACCGTGCTGACCCTGATTGCCGCGCCAGTGTTCTACCTGATCTTTTTTGGCCGCGAGGCCAGACGAGAAGCCAAAGCCGCATAAGGGGCGACTAGGGCCTGATGCCGGACCGCAAGGTCCGGCATTCAACGCAGTGAACCCAACACTCACTCGCTTGAAGGCCACCGATCTGTTGGAACTAGTGGGCTTGATTTGCATGCGGCAATTTCTTCCGCCATCAGCGCGCTGTAGGCCTGTTTTTCCTTCTCGGACACGGTTGTCTTGTGCTTGGCCTCAACATGGAGTGCATTCCAAAGCCATCGCTTGATTACACCGGGTAACAGGATGCGGCCCAAAGACAAAAGAAACTTGCTGCGTTTGAGACGCCCAGAAAGCTTGTTCTTCTCCAGGAGCGACACGTTGTGCGCCTGTGAGCTGTCCACCGGTTTATCCGGCACCCCAAGGAACTTGGCCACTTTTTCTAGGACAACATCGGCGGTTTTCATGTCTTGATAGTCAAGGACC
Source organism: Parasedimentitalea marina (assembly GCF_004006175.1). Lineage (GTDB taxonomy): Bacteria > Pseudomonadota > Alphaproteobacteria > Rhodobacterales > Rhodobacteraceae > Parasedimentitalea > Parasedimentitalea marina. Next base: position 73,460 of record NZ_CP033221.1, on the reverse strand, counting down.
AGAAGATTCTCGCCAAATGCGTCGTGATAACGGTGAATATCATCGCGAATTTCGCTGCGGCGCTTGTGATAGAAAAGTGGATGCCAACCAGCCGAACGGCGATCTTGTTCTGCGTGCAGGCTATGAGAAAACGACATATCCTCCCAGCCATGGCGCAATGTGTGATTATACTCTGAAACTGCGCGGGAAACAGGCTCGCGCGCAATACAGATGATTTTGACTTCGCAGGTTTGCGCAAACTCCATCAGCTTGCCAATAGTGCCGTCAGCCCAAATGTAATCTGTAGAGCCATCAATCGCCCATTGATCATCAGTCAGATCGGGAAAGTTCATTTCATAGCTTGCGGCATCTGTTATCAGTGTATCGCGAAATCCGTCACTTGCTGGTCCGGTCCAGCTGTCAGATTGGAAATTGGTAAAATACCGGCCTTCCTTTTCTGTGCCCAAGACCATGTCATCGCGTTGACCCAGCCACTTGGCCAAGCTGGTTGAGCCGGTTTTGGCCGATCCAGCAATTACAAGTAACTTTTTGATCTTGCCCATAAAGATGTTACCTTTCAGATCTTGGAGCCCGGTGTAAAGCATCTTGTTTCAGCGCACTAACAACCGTTGATACATATTTTTGTCAATGCAGTTGCCATGTGTAGACAGCCTTGCATAGCAAAGTAATCTTACACGTGGAGATCCCCTATTTTGCTATGTTGTCTCCCATCGTTATTTGAAAGTGGTCGCGACAGGACGTGGACTTGAACGACGACCATGCCAAACTGTACACTCGGGATCTGATATTGATGAGTAGCAACAATCTCGATAATTGCACCAGAAATATCAGTGGACCGGGATATGGTCGTGGAGCGTCAACGGCCTGATAACGACGGTATCGAGGTTTATTAATGTCCGATCTGAAGTCTTCTCCAGCGTCGGTCTAAGGCCCGTTTCTCGTGGCCATCCCGCGGTTTGACGAAATAAAGAGGGACTTGCATATCATGGGGAAACGCCAGTGCCGGCAAGTCAAAGTTTGGGTCGTCAATTGCGGCACTTGAAGCTGGTACCGCGTTGTTCCCAAATGTGTAGAGCGTTGCCAGAGCCATCATGTCGGGCCTTAAGATGTAATCTATCAGCTGGTATGATGGCTCCACACTCGCCACATCACTGGGAACCACAAAGACGTCGGCCCAAAGGTTGGTGCCTTCTTTGGGCAGAATGTAGCGGTATCTTTCCCTTTGTGCCCCCAGCAGGGGGGTCAGGCCATCTGTGCTCCAAGCAATCGCAAGGCAAATCTCGCCATGGGTCAGTTCATCGTTCTGATTGCTGCCAAAGGACCGGACGTAAGGGGCAATGGCGGCAATCAGCTCCAAGGCGGCGTCAATTTCGTTGTCAGCCTGCGTGTGCGGGTCCGAGCCAAGATAGACCAATGCCGCTGCCAGAACTTCCTCAACGGAATCAACGATGGTGATGCCACAATCGGCCAGTTTGGCTGCGTTCTCGGGATCAAAAACCAATGCCCAACTGTCGGTTGGGGCATTCGGTATACGTTCAGCGACTGATTTTAAATCATAGACGATACCTGTTGTCCCCCAGAGATAGGGCAACACATATCCCTCCGCGCTTGGCATGGATTGAAGGAAAACATCCAAGAGTTCTTGATCGACACCCGCCGCATTCGGTATGACGTTCACATCGATTTTCTGGATGGCCCCGGCTTGGATAATTCGGCCGACGGTCTCCATCGACACCACCGCCAGATCATAACCTGTACCGCGCGCGATCAGACGTGCCTCAGCTTCGTCAGCTTCGCCATAAGTGTCCATGATGATTTTGGTGCCGGTTTCGGTTTGAAACCTGTCGATAGTCACTGGGTCAATATACTCACCCCAGTTCAGAAGCGAGACTTGGTTGGCATCCGCTGCTACTGGTGACGCCAACCCAGTGGCTGCGAGCAGGGCAATAACAATTTTTGGTACTAGCCGCATTCTCTTGTCCCTTTTGTAGAAATATCGTTTTCTTTGAGCCATAGATCAATTAAAACTGTTGCCAGTTCGCTTTTATTGATCATTTTCGCAAAATAACAACATCTGCTTACTGACAAAGTCGCATCATGATGTGTTGCCAATTCGGTCATCCAAGCACCCAACTACTAGCCGATCAGACCTGACATCTATCGGCGTTGCCTGGCAGTGGACGGCACCAACCTAGCCGCAGGACAAACAGTTACCAGAACCACGGCATGTCCAGAAAGAAAGGTGACAGTCGCGATCAATACCATATACACCTCAACGGCATGATTAGTCGTTTAAAAAATAACCTGATGCGAGATGGTATCGGGGCAAGGGCATCGCGCGGAGCGCTTCTTACTGTGTTAAACTTTGGTGGCACAAGCGGATTGCGCTTGTTCTCCAATCTTGTTCTGACACGACTGCTGTTTCCGGAGGCTTTTGGGCTGATGGCGTTGATACAAGTTGTCATAGCCGCTGCTACCATGTTCTCTGATTTTGGTCTCCGAGAGGGGATTATCCAAGACAAACGCGGCGAAGAACAAGCCTTCCTTGACACCGCGTGGACGTTGCAAAATGTCCGCGGGTGGTTTTTAGGCACTATTATCTACCTTTCGGCCAGCCCAATTGCCGTCTTCTTCGACACCCCACAATTGACGCAGATGCTACATTTCAGTGCAGTGATCCCGGTGCTACAGGGATTCAATTCCTTAGGGATGCACACAGCAAATAGACAATTGTTGCTGGGCCGCCTGACATCGCTTGCGCTGGTCAGTCAGCTTATCGGCGCGATCACGATGATCGTATTGGCCTACATATTGCAGTCTGTTTGGGCATTGGTCTACGGAACTATTGTCGGCGCCGTTGCCCATACAATCATCTCACACCTTTGGTTGCCGCTGAAAACAAACTGGTTCACTCTTGAAGCAGACGCAACCAAGCGTCTGTTTAGCTACGGAAAGTACATCTTCCTGGCAACGGTTGCGGGTTTTTTCGTCAATCAGGGCGATAAGCTGGTCTTGGGCAAGTTCGTTAGCCTCGAAGAACTTGCCATTTATAACATCGCCTTTTTCCTGGCGACTGTGCCGCTGCTTTTAGCTTTTGCAATCAACGACAACGTCATGTTCCCGCTGTACCGCCACAGGCCACCTGGTGACAGTGCCGACAACAAAACCAAACTTGACAGGGCGCGTTTTGCCGTAACCGGCACCTTGTTTGCCGGCATTGCCGTCATTGTGCTAATCGGTGATGGTCTCATTCAAATACTGTATGACGCCCGATACTATTCCGCAGGTCCTGTGCTGATTATGATTGCACTGGCCTCGATGCCACGTCTGATCATGCTCAGCTATGAAAAGGTGCCATTGGCATTCGGAAATTCCAAAAGCTTTTCGTTTTTTAAGGTCAGCACAGCCATCTTGCAGTTTGGCCTCACTATCGTTGGCGTACAACAATTTGGCCTGCCAGCCGCAATCCTTGCGCCGACCATAACCGCACTGATCGCGTATCCGTTCTTGATCAAAATAGCCAATACCTACGACGCATGGTCGCCCAAGCATGACGCGGTCTTTGCCTGTATCTTCCTTGTGGTGGCGGCCATTGTGTTCTGGCTACACGGGGACCTGTTTCAGTTCAGCCGCAATCTTTAGTCGGATGTCTTTAAGTGCGCTGTTGCCTCGATTTCGAGCAAGGCGTCATCCTCAACCAGACCAGCGACAACCAGCATCGACATGGCCGGAAAATGACGACCCAAAACACGGCGGTATACTTCGCCGACCTCGCGTTGGCGGGCTACATATTCTTTTTTGTTGATCACAAACCACGTCAGCCGGGTTATATCTTCGGCTTGACCGCCTGCGGCTTGGACAACGTCCAAAATGTTACGCAAGGCTTGCTCCATCTGGCCGATGAAATCATGTGTTTCAAAGGCTTGCTGGGCCGTCCACCCGATTTGCCCACCAACATAAAGCGTGCCGTCGGATGTTAACATTCCGTTGGCGTAACCTTTAGCCGGGGCCCAACCTTTGGGCTGTACTACTGTGTGTGTCATTGTGTACTCCGAATAATGTGTAGCGGACTGGATCCGGCTATTTTGCGCGGGGTGTGCAGAACCTTCGTTGGACTGCGTAATGTTAGACGCCAATCAGCCGCTGAGAGATGTCGGGTGTCAGTTCTGCCATTGCACCTGTCCAGACCGTTGCACCACGCTCCAGAATTGTAGCTTGGTCACAAACCTGTGCCAACTCGGCCATTGATTTGTCGATCACGATGATAGCCATCCCCGTTTCGCTTTTGAGTTGGGCTATTGCGGCCCAAATTTCTTGTCTGATGATCGGGGCAAGCCCCTCGGTTGCTTCATCCAGAACCAAAAGGCGTGGATTGGTCATAAGGGCGCGGCCAATGGCAAGCATCTGTTGTTCGCCACCTGACAAAGTGTCGGCCCGTTGGGCCTCACGCTCGCCTAGTCTGGGGAATAGTGTTGTAACCCGGGAAAAATCCCAAGGGCCACGTCTGGCGGCTGCGTTGAGGTTCTCCGTGACAGACAGATCCGCAAAGCACCGGCGCCCTTCGGGGACAAGACCAACGCCCAGACGGGCGACTTGATGACTGGCCAAACGGGTTATGTCCTGACTATCAAAAGTCAGCTGTCCACTTGCGGGGATCATCCGGCATATTGCCTTGACGGTTGTGCTTTTGCCCATGCCATTGCGGCCCATCAGGGCCATGACTTCGCCCTCGGCCACAGTGAGATTGACATTAAACAAAGCCTTGGAAGAGCCATAACTGGCAGCAACATTGTGTAGATTTAAAAGGGTCATGCGCCGTCACCCAAATAGGCTTCGCGCACGGCCTGACTGGACCTGATCTGGTCAACTGTCCCTGTTTCAATGATCTTGCCGTAGACCAGCACGCTGATCCGGTCGGCCAAGGCAAAGACCGCATCCATATCATGCTCGACCAGAAGGATCGGCGCCTCACTGCGCAGAGCATCCAGAAAACCAGTTAGCAATTTTGATCCTTCCGCACCAAGACCGGCCATGGGCTCGTCCATAACAAAGGCCTTTGGTTTTAGCGTCAACGCGACTGCAACCTCCAGCTGGCGCCGCTGGCCATGACTTAGCTCGGATGTGAGCGTGGCCGCGTAGTCTTGCAGCCCCACCCGGGTCAACGCCTCGGTTGCTTTGTCGCGCAATGTGGTATCGCTCAGAATGGGTCGAAAAAACCGCCATGGAGATCCACTTGCGCCGAGCGCACCAAGCAAGACGTTTTGCAAGACAGTGTCTTCCATCGCCAATGCCGAGATCTGAAACGTGCGCCCGATACCTGCCTTGGCGCGCTTACGGGTATTGGTGTGGGTCACGTTTTGTCCCAGCAGATCAATGCGGCCGGCATCGGGCGTCAGGCCACCACATATCTGCGCGATAAGGGTCGACTTCCCAGCGCCGTTGGGGCCAATCACCGCATGAATTTCACCTGGAAGCAGGTCGATTGAAACACCGTCCGTGGCTTTCAGCGCGCCAAACGACTTTTGAAGGTCATGAGTGGCGAGGATTGGATCAGTCATGTGCAACCTCGCGCCCAGTAATAAGACCCACCAAGCCACCGCGGGCAAAGAGTACGATGATCAGCAACAATACCCCAAGATAAATGTGCCAATACTCGCTTAGACCACCGAGGAAATGCTCAAGCATGACAAAAGTGACCGCGCCGATGATAGGGCCGCATAATCTTGCCACGCCGCCGAGTATGATAAAGATCATAATTTCGCCAGACATCTGCCAACTGAACATGGTTGGACTGACAAAGCGATTGAGATCGGCAAAGAGCGCCCCAGCGAGGCCTGTAATCACTCCTGATATGACAAAGGCGACAAGTTTCAGGCGGTTCGGGTCTAATCCAACGGTTTGCACCCGCTGCGGGACTTGTCGCGCAGCGCTGAGCGCCAGGCCAAATGGGGACTTTGCGATCAATGTGTTCAACAAGACGACCAGGCATAATATCACAAAGCAGATTACGAAGAAATTGATTGGCACTAAGGTGTTCACGCCGGGAAATCCGTTACGAACATAGACGGACAGGCCGTCTTCACCGCCGTAGGCCGCCCAGCTGATCGAGAAAAAGTAGAACATCTGCCCGAAAGCCAGTGTGATCATGATGAAATAAACGCCAGCTGTACGCAGGGACAACAGCCCGATGAGAAGCGCTGCAAAGGCGGACGTGACCATCGCCACCAACCATATCACCGGCATTGATTTGGTACCCTCGATCAGAAAGGGTGCCTCCATCAACGGCGTATATGTCTGCGCGTGATGGGCAAGGATACCCATTGAATAGCCACCAATACCAAAGAAAACGGCGTGCCCGAAACTGACCAATCCACCTAGACCAAGAGCAATATTCAGACCCACAGCGGCAAGCGCAAATATTACAGCGCGCGTCGCCAGCGTGATGGTAAACGGGGCATCGTTGAAAAACGCCCAAAGGGGTACTGCGAACAACAGCAGCAATACCAGTGCGTTCAAATGACGTTCACGGATCATATGCGTGCTCCAAACAAACCAGTTGGTCGCCAAATTAGAACCACACCCATGAGGATATAAATCGCCATCGACGCGAGGGCAGAACCAGAGCTCTGAGCTGCAGAGGGTGCCATGAAGAGCTTGAACAGTTCCGGCAAGAAAATGCCTCCTAATGTGTCGGTGAGTCCAACCAGCAAGGCGCCGATCAGGGCGCCTTTGATCGAGCCGATGCCGCCGATCACGATAACCACAAAGGCAAGGATCAAGACAGGTTCGCCCATGCCAACTTGAACCGATTGGATCGCGCCAACCAAGGCGCCGGCCAGCCCGGCAAGGGCGGCCCCCAGCGCAAAAATCAATGTATAGAGTTTTGAGATGTCGACCCCGAGGGCCGCGATCATTTCGCGGTCATTCTTGCCGGCGCGGATTTGAATGCCAACACGGGTGCGGGTGATAAACAAGCCAAGCGCGCCAGCCACCAGCAGGCCAACACAGATCAACACCAGCCGGTACAGTGGGTATTGGATGCCACCGGGTAAGGTGACCGGGCCGGAAAAGTAATCGGGGATATTCAGGAACAGCGGGAACGAGCCAAAGAGCCAGCGGGTGCCTTCGGAAAAGATCAGGATCAATGCAAAAGTCGCGAGAACCTGATCAAGGTGATCGGTGGCATACAGCCTGCGTATGATCAGCATTTCGACCAAAACGCCGGCAACCGCCGCGGCAGCCATGGCGGCAATCAACGCCAGCACAAATGATCCGGTTAACCCGGCCACAGCCGCCGCTGCAAAAGCGCCGATCATATAAAGCGAGCCATGGGCGAGATTGATCAGGCCCATAACCCCAAAGATCAGGGTCAGGCCTGCCGCCATCAAAAACAGCATTACACCGAATTGCAGACCGTTCAGGACCTGCTCGATGATCAGAAGTGTGGACATGTTTGAGGTTCCCTTGGGTCTCTGGGCCAGCGCGCGTGCCAGCCCAGAGGCGTTTTCAGCTTAGAACGAGCAGTCAGCGGCGTAGGCGTCGCTGTGATCTTCAAGCGCCACGCCGATGATCTTATTGGTGTAAACGTCACCTTCTTTGATCACTTCGCGCGCGTAAATGTCCTGAACTGGATGGTGGTTTGACCCGAACGCAAAATCACCACGGGTGCTGTCAAAATCAGCTGCTTCAAGGGCTGCGCGGAAGGCGTCTGCATCATCAGGGCTGGCCGTTTCAAGCGCCGAAATCAGCAGGTTTGCGGTGTCGAATCCTTGGCTCGCGTAGAGCGATGGCAAGCGGTCGTATTCTGCCTGGAACGTCTCGACGAAGGCTGCGTTGGTTGGGTTGTCGATATCCTTGTTCCATTGGCTGGTGTTCACGACACCCAAAGCCGCATCGCCTACAGCTTGCAAAATGCCTTGGTCAAACGAGAACGCGGGCCCAACAACCGGAAGCTCGATACCGCTGTCCGCATATTGCTTTAGGAAAGAAATGCCCATGCCGCCGGGCAGGAAGAAAAAGACGCTATCGGCTCCGGAGGCGCGGATTTGTGCGATTTCTGATGCGTAGTCGGTTTGGCCAAGCTTGGTGAAGATCTCACCGGCCAATTCACCTTCGTACATCCGTTTGTATCCGGTCAGCGCGTCATGACCGGCAGGGTAGTTAGGGGCCATAATAAAGCTATTGGTATAGCCCGCACCTTTTGCATAGGCTCCGGCTGCTTCGTGCAAGTTGTCATTCTGCCAGGCAACATTGAAATAGTTTTGGTGACAACCCTTACCGGCCAATACCGAAGGCCCGGCATTAGGAGACAGGTAGAACTTTCCTTGTGCCACGCTGGATGGGATGACGGCCATTGCAAGGTTTGACCAGATGATGCCAGTCATCACGTCAACTTTTTCCGATTGAATAAGCTTATCCGCAAGTTGCACAGCGATATCTGGCTTGCGCTGATCGTCTTCGATAACGACCTCGATATCGTTGCGCCCAGATTGTGCAATCGCCAGCATGAACCCGTCGCGCACATCGATGCCCAGGCCCGCACCGCCGCCTGACAGTGTAGTGATCATACCCACTTTGATGCCTTCAGCGGATGCACCGCCTGCAAGGGCTGCGAGTGCCGTGGATAGGATAAGTGATTTGAGTTTCATTTTTTGTTTCCCCGTTGTTGAAGCTACATTTTGAAATGGACGTTTCGCCCTTGGTTTTAAAAACAATGCAACTATTGCCTTCATGGCATTGATTAGCTCAGTTATTCGTCGCTGCCTCCAGGTTTCAACCTGAAACGTTGAATTTTTCCGGTCGCGGTCTTTGGCAAAGTGGAGGTGAAGATAACGCTGCGAGGGTATTTGTAAGGCGCTATCATCGATTTTACATGGTCCTGAAGCAGTTTTGCCTGTTCCGCTGTTTCGGCAATACCTTCGGACAGGACGACATGCGCCTCAACCACAGTCCCACGCGCGGGGTCTGGCGATCCAATGACGGCACATTCCGCGACGCTTTCATGGGCCAGCAATGCGGCCTCTACTTCGGGACCTGCAATGTTGTACCCCGATGACACGATCATATCGTCATTGCGGGCCGAGAAATGAAAGTAGCCATCTTCGTCCTGAACAAAGGTATCACCTGAAATGTTCCAGCCGTTTTGAACATATTCATCTTGCCGCTGGCCGCCCAAGTACCGGCATCCAGTGGGCCCTTTTAACGCAAGCCGCCCCGGAGTTCCGCGTGACACCTCGGTACCATCCGGCCCAATGACTTTGGCAACATACCCAGTGACAGGCTTGCCTGTACATGAGGGCATGTGGTCGTCGAACCGGTTCGAGATAAAGATGTGCAGCATTTCGGTTGCCCCGATGCCGTCCAGCATCGGCTTACCGGTTTTGGCGATCCATTCGTCATAGACCGGTGCGGGCAGGGTTTCGCCCGCAGACACCGCAGCGCGCAGTGACGACAAATCGGCACCTTCATCCATTGCGCGTAACATTGCGCGGTACGCGGTGGGTGCGGTAAAGCAAACGGTTGCACGGTATTTTTCAATGATTTCAATCAAATGAGGCGGGGATGCGACCTCAAGCAATGTCGCCGCTGCGCCGAACCGCAGCGGGAAGATGGCCAACCCACCCAGACCAAAGGTAAAGGCCAGAGGCGGTGAGCCAATAAATATGTCCTCGGGCGTTACGCCCAAAACCTCTTTCGCGTAGCTGTCAGCAATGACCAAAAGATCGCGGTGAAAGTGCATTGTCGCCTTGGGCTCGCCAGTAGAGCCGGATGTGAACCCGAGTAAGGCCACATCGTCCTGCATGGTTTTGATCGCCTCAAAGTGAACCGGTTTTTCAAGCGCCAAGCGATCCAGTTCAGCATCATGGTTGGACGTGCCATCAAACCCGACCACCCGTTTCAGGATCGGATTATCGGTGGCGCAAATTTCCATCTCTTCCATCAGGCGGGTGTCACAAAGCGCAAAGGCAATCTGGGCTTTGTCGACGTATTTGCTCAGCTCGCCAGCTCGTAACATTGGCATCGAGTTCACCACAACCGCCCCAACTTTGGTCGCGGCAAGCCAACAAGCGACCATGGCGGGGTTGTTGGCCGACCGGATTAGCACGCGATTGCCGGGCTTTACTCCCATATCCTCCACTAGGACATGAGCGATGCGGTTGGTCCAATCGGTCAGCTCTTTATAGGTGCGGCGACGGCCATTGCCGATCAATGCGGTGTGATCGCCAAAGCCCTGTTCGACCATTGCGTCGGTCAACTCGACCCCGGCGTTCAGTTGCTCAGGGTAGTCAAACCCGTCCAGCAACAATTCAGGCCAACTGTCCAATGGGGGCAGATTATCGCGGGCAAATGTATCTGTGTGGGCGCTGGCACTAAGCATGGTTTATTGACCTACAGTTTGTCGTGCGATGATAACGCGCTGGACGTCTGACGCGCCCTCGTAGATGCGCAAAGCACGAATTTCACGGTATAGTTTTTCGACAGTTTCACCTGATTTGACACCGTCACCGCCATGCAGCTGCACGGCACGGTCAATGACTTTCTGCGCCTGATCTGTTGAGAACAGTTTGGCCATGGCAGCTTCACGGGTGACCCGTGGCGCGCCGTTGTCCTTGGCCCATGCGGCGCGGTAGATGAGTAAGGCACTTGCGTCGATATCCACCGCCATATCGGCGATGTGACCCTGCACCATCTGCAATTCAAACAGCGGAGCCCCTTGCACATGACGGGTGGTCACACGGGCCACTGCCTCGTCCAGTGCGCGTCTGGCAAAGCCAAGTGCGGCGGCCGCGACAGTCGCGCGGAACACATCCAAAACGGACATCGCAATTTTGAATCCTGCGCCACTGGTGCCAATCAGCGCAGATGTTGGCACGCGGCAATCGCTGAAACGCAGTGTCGCCAGCGGGTGCGGTGCAATGGTGTCCAAACGCTCGATGACTTCCAGGCCAGCTGTATCAGCGGGCACGATAAATGCGGACAATCCGCGCGCGCCAGGGGCTTCGCCTGTGCGGGCAAAAACTGTGTATACATCAGCAATTCCGCCGTTGCTGATCCATGTCTTGTCGCCGTTCAGCACATAGCTGTCCCCATCCAGGGTGGCCGTCATAGTCGAATTGGCAACGTCAGATCCTGACTGTGGTTCCGTCAAGGCAAAGGCAGAAATTGCAGTGCCATTGCGGATTTTAGGCAGCCAGCCCGCTTTTTGGGCATCGGTGCCAAACAGCGAAATTGCACCGGTTCCAAGACCCTGCATTGCAAAGGAAAAATCGGCAAGCCCGTCATGACGCGCCAAAGTTTCTCGGATCAGACACAGCGACCGGACGTCCAGTTTTGCCGCAGCAGTGGGGTCAACCGCCGCATGTTTTAGCCAACCATCCCGGCCCAAGGCGGCGACCAATGTGCGGCAGGCTGTATCGGTGTCGCTGTGATCAATATCCGCCAGATGTTGCTTGGCCCAACCGTCCAGGTTGGCGCCAAGCGCGCGGTGGTGATCGTCGAAAAACGGCCAGGTCAGGAAGGATGTATCAGCCATCAGTTGCCCTCAAACACAGGTTTTTTCTTGGCGACAAAGGCGTTATAAGCGCGTTCAAAATCTGCTGTTTGCATGCAGATCGCCTGCGCCTGCGCCTCGGCCTCGATAGCCTGTTCAATCGACATGGACCATTCTTGCGCCAACATCGTCTTGGTCATCATGTTGCCAAAGTTTGGACCAGCAGCAATGCGACTGGCCATGGATGTTGCCTCGGACAAAAGATCATCTGCCGGGACCAGTTTGTTATGAAACCCCCAAGCATGGCCTTCTTGCGCGTCCATTGAGCGACCTGTGTAGAGTAATTCAGCGGTGCGTCCTTGTCCGATGATACGCGGCAAGATCGCGCAGGCGCCCATGTCACAGCCGGCAAGGCCGACACGGGTGAACAGGAATGCAACTTTGGCTTCGGGAGTCGCTATGCGCAAATCCGAGGCCATCGCGATGATCGCACCGGCACCGACGCAAATCCCATCAACCGCCGCGATCACTGGTTTGCCGCAGTTCACTATCGCTTTGACCAGATCGCCGGTCATACGGGTGAACGTCAGCAGCTCTTTCATCGACATTTTCGTTAGCGGGCCGATGATGTCATGCACATCGCCGCCAGAGCTGAAATTGCCGCCATTGGATGCGAATACAACCGCCTTTACCTCGTCTGAGTAGGTCAGTTCGCGGAACCAGTCCCGCAACTCGGCATAGCTGTCAAAGGTCAGAGGGTTTTTCCGGTCGGGACGATCCAGCGCGACGGTTGCAATGCCGTCTACGATCTCGCACTTAAAATGACTTACGTCGGTTCGCATGGTCATGCCTCATTCTCAGTCAAACTGATCTCAAGTTGTTCAAGTCGCAGGCTAATGTCGCGCGACTCTTCCGGGGAGAAGTCGCTTAGCATCTCATCTACCCAGGCCTCATGCGCGGCGGCTTGTCGCGCGAATTCTTCAGTCCCCCGGCGAGTCAACCGCACTAGGGACGCGCGCCGGTCACCAGGAACTTGAACGCGCACCAGAAAACCGTCTTCGGCCAGCCGGTCGACAATGCCCGTCACATTGCCGTTCGAGACGCGCAACACTCCGGACAATTGGCTCATCTTCAGGCCATCGTCGAACCGCGACAGCGCCGCCATCACGTCAAAGCGGGGCAGGGTGGTTTCAAACTCTTTGCGAAGGTGTTCGCGCAACGTTGCTTCGATCGTGCGACTGGCCTTCAGAAACCGTAGCCACAGTCGGAGACGCTCTTTCGATGGTGTTTCCGGGTCTTGTTGTGGATCAAGATACATCAAATTTCTCCGCCTGACAGGCTAAGGGCATGGCCATTTATAGATCGCGCGGCATCCGTACAGAGCCAAAGCGCTGTTGCTGCAACTTCATCGGATTGGATAAACCGACGTTGCGGGTTGCCTTTGGTCAGCGATTTTGCAGCGTCTTGCGGGCTCATCCCTGTCTTTTCGACGATGTTGGCAATCGAGCGCTCCAAAAGCGGTGTTTCAATAAAGCCCGGGCAGATTGCGTTGACGGTGATCCCGGTCGAGGCGAGCTCTACGGCCAACGCGCGGGTCAACCCGACAACACCGTGTTTCGCCGCGCAGTACCCGGTAACATAGGGATACCCTTTGAGGCCGGCGGTGGAGGCTATGGCAATCATCCTACCTGACTTGGCGGCCTTCATATCCGGCAGCGCAGCCTGCCAAACGTTGAAAACCCCGGTCAGGTTTACGTGAGTCATCGCGGTTAGATCGGCTGCTGTCATTTTGGCAAAAGGAACGGATGTGGCCGCGCCCGCATTGGCAATCACAGATGTTATGGGGCCTTGCAGCTGCCGTGCGGCGTCAAACGCGGATTTGACCGCTGCGTCGTCGGTAACATCGCATATCTGATAGGGCAGGTTCTGGGCCTGCAAGGTCGCCTTGGTGCGGCCAAGGAGCGTGACCTTGTAGCCCGCCTGGGCAAAGGTCTGCGCAGTTTCGGCCCCCACGCCTGTGCCTCCGCCCGAGATTATGACGTGTTGCACGCTCATACCTTGCCCGCCATTTCGGCGTCGCGATCCGCCAGTCGCCAGGCTTGATCCCGGCCTGCATCATAAGGCAGCGGCCATTTTTCCTGCCGGTCGCCAAGGCCGGTGGCGGCATGCAGCGTCCAATAGGGATCCGCCAGATGCGGACGGGCGATGCAGACTAAATCGGCACGACCGGCCATCAGGATGGAATTCACGTGATCTGCTTCGTAAATATTGCCAACCGCCATTGTTTTGATTCCCGCCTCGTTGCGAATACGGTCTGAGAATGGCGTTTGGAACATGCGGCCATATACGGGTTTACCCTGCGTTGATGTCTGCCCGGCCGAAACATCGATGATGTCCGCCCCGGCTGCCTCGAAAAGGGATGCGATCAACACAGCCTCATCCGCAGTGACCCCGTCGTCGCCCGCCCAATCGCTGGCCGAGATCCGAACCGACATCGGCTTATCTTCAGGCCAAGCGGCGCGCATGGCCGCAAATACCTCTAGCGGATAGCGCATCCGATTTTCCAAACTACCGCCATAGTCATCGGTGCGAATGTTGGACAAAGGTGAGATGAAAGACGAGATCAGATAGCCGTGTGCGGCGTGCAATTCGATCATGTCAAAGCCCGCACGCTGCGCCATTTGGGTGGCCAAGACGAATTCATCCTTCACCGCATCCATGTCAGCTCGGTCCATGGCTTTGGGCGTGGTGTTCTGGTCTGACCAGGCAATGGCAGAGGCCGACAGAATGGGCCAATTGTTGTTGGGCAAGGGCTGATCCATGCCCTCCCATCCGACGCGTGTTGACCCTTTGCGACCTGCATGGCCGATTTGACAACATGTCTTGGCCTCGGTCTCAGTATGGATAAAGGTGTTCAGCCGGGCCCATGCGTCTTGGTGTGCTGGTGCATATAGACCGGGGCAACCCGGGGTGATCCGACCATTGGCTGAAACACATGTCATTTCAGTGTAGACAAGGCCTGCGCCGCCTTTGGCACGTTCACCATAGTGGATCAGATGCCAATCTGTGGGAGCACCATCGATAGCCTTATATTGTGCCATGGGGGAGACAACGATGCGGTTTTTCAAATGCATGTCGCGCAACTGAAACGGGGCAAACATCGGGGCGCGGGCCGGGCCGTCAGATGTTACGCCTGCTTGCGTCATGAACCAATCCTCGGCAGAGGCCAGCCAGTCGGGATCACGTTCACGCAGGTTCTCATGACTGATCCGCTGGGACCGCGTCAGCATAGAGTAATTCAATTGCACCGGGTCCAGATGCAGATAGCGTTCAACATCCTCGAACCACTCAACCGAGTTTCGCGCGGAGGATTGCAAGCGCAGGACCTGCAAACGGCGCTTGTCTTCATAGTCAGCAAAGGCCTCTTTCAAGGTCGGTTGGGTGGCAATACCGTCCGCTAATGCAATGGCACTTTCCATTGCAAGCTTGGTGCCCGAGCCAATGGAAAAATGGGCCGTTGCCGAGGCATCGCCCAGCAAGACAACGTTCTCGTGGCTCCACTTTTCGCACAAGACACGCGGGAACCGGATCCAGGCAGATCCCCGGATATGATTGGCATTGGTCATCAGGGAATGGCCGCCAAGGTGATCTTTGAATATTTCCTCGCAAGTCGCGATGCAGTCTTGCTGGCTCATCTCACCAAAGCCGTAGGCGTCAAATGTGTCTTGGCTGCACTCAACGAGAAACGTCGCCGTTTCGTCGTCAAATTGATAGGCGTGGACCCAGATCCAGCCCTTGTCTGTTTCCTCAAAGATAAACGTGAATGCGTCGTCAAACTTCTGGTGGGTGCCGAGCCAAATAAACTGACATAAACGGGTGTCGATATCGGGTTGAAAACTGTCTTGGAATTCCAACCGTGTCTTAGAGTTCAGTCCATCACAGCCAACCACCACATCAAAATCATCCATGTAGTCCGAGGCCGCGGCGACATCTGTCTCAAACCGCAGATCAACACCAAGCTCTTGTGCCCGTTTGTGCAAGATCAGCAAAAGCCGCTTGCGCCCGATACCACAAAATCCGTGACCGCTGGAGACCAGGGTCTGTCCTTTGTGATGTAGGGCAATATCGTCCCAATAGGCAAAGTGAGCGCGGATTTCAGCAGCACTGACCGGATCGTTTTCCTCAAGATTGGTCAAGGTTTCGTCCGAAAGCACCACGCCCCAGCCAAAGGTATCATCGGGCTTGTTGCGCTCGAACAGAACCACCTCTGCATCCGGAGTCCGGAGTTTAGTTGAAATGGCAAAGTAGAGACCGGCCGGTCCGCCGCCAAGGCACGCTATCCGCATATCATCGACCCTTAAGGTTACAGATTTGATCTCAGGTTAGGATGGCTTTTGATTTACTTCAAGTAAAAATATTTCAAGCTTGAAGTAAATCATGACAACTATAGGAATTTACTGTCTATTGTAACTGGTTCAGTTGGGTTGGGCATCTCAAGATCAGGTAGGGCCGTGAGATGGGAGGCAACCTGAGATATGCGAAATGATAGACTTCGTCTTGTAGGTTGTCGCGCAATCGGTGAATTCTATTTTCCCCTGATTTCGATCGAATAGCTGGTTCGTGCGCCTGACGGTGGCGGCGGGAACGGAGCTGCACGGTGGACTTGAGAAAGTGCAATGCGATCCAGCCGAGCCGAACCGGAACTGCGTGTAACATGCGCCCCGGATATGGTTCCGTCAGAAGCTATTTTGAACGAAATGAGTGTCTCTCCCTTGATGTTAACCCGCTGACGTTTCGCCCGATGAATTTTGCGTTTGATCACGCCGGGATAATTACTGACAGCGGCATTGCCTTGCTCCCGAGCAGTGCTTGGTTTGCTTCTGGCTTGTCCCCCCGGGCTGTTGTTTTGCCCTTCAGCTGTGCCCTGGACCGCTGAATTTGCACCATTACCCCTTGGTTTTGGCTTGGGTTTCGGTTGCGGCTTGGGTTCAACTACAGGTGATTGAGCCTCAGGTTTTGGAGGCACTGACGCTCGCTCGCTCGCCTGTTCAATGTCTTGTTCGGTCCGTAGTAACGGGCGAAGTGAATGGGGATCTGTGGATTGCACACTTGCGGCTGGCTGGACTGCCTGCAGAGCAGGCGCCGTGTCGACAGGCAACGGGTCATGCAATTGCGATGTGTTTGTCAAAACTGGCAATGGCTCAACTTTAGTCGGCTGTCCGACAGGTTTTACAACCCCATGTTTTGAAATCTCGCGCCTTGGTTCAACGTTTTGATTTTCAATGTGGGGCGTCAAAGGAGGAGTTCGTGAAGTTTCGTTTGTGTCTGGAGCATCGGTGATGTCTTGCGGCTCTTCTGGTGTTTGGGTCCCTGCCACCATGTTGGTAAAGGAGTTTCCTTGTGAGGCCAGAGCTGTGTTTCCACCTCTAATTTCAACGGGAGTGCTGCCCTGCATGAACACTGGAGCTGTATGCGCTGCTGTGGCTATAACCAGCGCGATTATAGCAACGCTTCGCGACTGCGGTGTCATTTCAGCCCCTTTTCCGACACCAGCATCACCCGATCAGCACCACCCTGACGTAATAAATTTCCCAACGCCACTAGCTGTTTGGCCGGTAACGCGCGATCTGGAACAATACGCACCACTTTCAAGTCATCTGAGGAGAGGGTCGACAGAAAGGTCGCGGCATCCGGAATGTGTTCTCCTTGCAAGGAAAACTGACCGTCGGCGTGAACCACCAATGTGTCAGGCGGTTCGCGCCCCTCCAGCCCGGTTGTTTCAATCAACTGAAGTTCCTTGTCCAAGGGCACTGCCAATGTGCCTGCGATCATGAAAAACACCAGCATTAGAAACACGATGTTGATTAAAGCGATCGTTGGTTCTTTTTGACTGGCAATAGGCTGCTTGACGCGCATAATGCCGACCTCAACTCAAAATCATTGTCTGCAGACCTTTGACCGACCGCAAGCTTGTCAACAAGTCCACCAATCTTTGTGACGACGTCTCATCATTGAGATTGATCAGCACCAGATGCCTGCTGCCATCTTTCGCCAGGGCCTCTACCAAACCGGCAATAAGGTTCATGTCGACGTTTTGGGCATTCAACATCAAACTGTCCTCGCCCAGCGAAACAAACAGCATCAAACTGTCCTCGCTGCCACTGCCACTTGCTGCGTTCATCAATTCGATTTCAGAGAACTTTGAGAAGGTTGAAGTCAGCATGAAGAACAACAGCAGCAAGAATATTACATCAATCAGCGAAGTCATCGACAGGCGCCGACGCATGAGGCCTTTTAATTTAACTGCCATATGCTGCTCGCAATTCTTCCACTTCGGTAACTACAGTGGAGGCCGGTGCAAAAACCACGCTCAGCGCGCGGTTTGCAAACACCCTTTCACGCTGCATGCGGGCGGTAAGCCAACTCAGAACCATGGATGTTGGCATCGCCACAGCGAGCCCGGCTGCTGTTGTAAACAAAGCCACCCAAATCCCGCCAGCCAACATTGAAGGATCCACTGAAGACCCTGCCGCCTCCAGTTTCTTGAAGGCTTCAATCATGCCCAGTACTGTTCCGAACAGCCCTAACAACGGGGCCAATTGAGCAATGAGGTCAAGGGTGCCCAATCCCTGTTCCAGCCGCGAGAACCGCGCCTCGGCTTCGGCTTCGGCCCGATCCGACAGTGTCACGCCGGGTTCGTGGGTGAGTGCCATATGTAACACCGGGGCCAGATAGGATTTGGTTTGCCGCAGTTTGGCCATGGCTTGAGCGACATCGCCTTTGTCCCAAGCTTCAACTGCAAGGCTCAACTGCTTATGACGTCCAACACGGGCAATTTGGTACTGCCATATTTTGTACAATACCAACGCCGTAGCCATCACCGAGGTTGCCAGCAGAACCAATACAACCGGACCACCAAGATCCAGAATCTGCAACAAAGCCGATTGGATCACGATCATCCTATCAGCTCCATCTTGGTAAGACTGCGCAAGATCAAACCTTTGTCACACGCGCCTTGAGGTAGTCCTTCACCCTCACAGGTGTCAGCCCCGTTGATCAAGACCCGACCGATGTCACTGCAGGCCAGACCTTCAAATTGAAATTGGCGCACCCGCATCCGTCCGGCAGGCAAGTCTTGAAAGTCCAACAGTGTCAACTTAGCGACCTGCCCAGCGACATCAAACAGCACTGTCTCATAGACCGAACTGGCAATGTCCTGATCGTGACTGTTTTGAACTACAAAAGACAACCGGCAGGCTTTTCCTACCGCTTCCGTTGCACTCAACTCTATCGAGACAGCAGGAGGGTTTATCGTTTCGGAAACAGCTGCCGTACCAACCATCCCCAACAGCGATATAGCTGTTAGGGTTCTCCATTTACGTATACCAAGTGTCATCGGGTACCTTTCGGGCTATCAGTGGATCAGAAGGTTTTTGCCATCGTCAACTTGAAGTTCCGACCCGGAGCCACGCGGGTAGACAGCTGCGACTGATATGTAGCGTCCAGAATATTCTCTACGCCAAAGCGGAACTCGGCGCCTTTGAGAGCACCAGTTTGTGGCCTGTATGTTGCCCTTAGGTTGTTCACACCATACCCAGCCAGTGCAACGTTGCCGACACCTGTGGTAGCGCGTGCTGCCACAAGTTCCCAGCTGACATCAAACGCCTTGCCGAAACGTTTTCCGAGGGTTAAGCGCGCAGATGTCTCTGGCGCGTAAATCCAGTTGCTGCTGACACCGGCACTGTCTTTCGAAATTCCATCGGCGCTGGTCGCATTGAAGTCGGCATAGATTCCGCTGGCATGGCTGTAGGATGCTTCGAGTTCGATCCCTTTGACGTCAATATTGGCGACATTGGAGTATGAAGTGACATCCCAAACATAGGTCTGGTAGATATTCGCTTTCACTTGCAGGGCATCACCTGTGGAAAACAGATCGCCCTGGGTATAAGAAACACCACCTTCATAGGTGCGTGATTTTTCCGGTTGGGTCATAAAAAGCGGCGTACCGAGGTCGTCAATGATCGGCATCATCTCGGTATAGGCTGCGCTGGCAAACACGGCAAAGCCACTGTCAAATTCGTATCGCGCCGACAGGCCACCCATCAGTGCGTCATTGGAATATGAGGCATTGTTAGGGGCCGTATCATCTTCGATGTCTTGGATCTCGTAGCGCAATGCGGGGGTCAGGGTTAAGTTCTGGTTGATCAGGATCTCGTCCACAGCAAACAGCGCAATACGTTTGTCTGATCCTCCCGGAGCTGAAGGTGCATCCAGCCGGTCGCGTTGTGAAAACTCTACGCCAGCTCGTAGATTGTGCTCCACCGATCCAGTCAGGAAATAGGCAGTGTTTTTGACCGTCAACTTGGTCGTTTCATAGTTGTGATCCGCATCCACGACAGAGAAACATCCGAATGGAGCAGACGCGGGGAGGCAGGTCTGGTCGATCGCCTGTTCAGAACGTGACAGATTGACACTCACATCGATGAGGTCGTTCCCATTTGGGTTAAAATCATATTGCAGAACCGCTATTTTGCTGTGGGTCGTGCGGTCAACGTTGCCAAAAGATCCACCTGTCGTACCAAATGTATCATAGGGTACGTCTTTTTCGTCGGTGGTGCTGTCATTGTACGAGAGGGTAATCGCATGGGCATCGTTATCGCCAAAGGTATAACGACCCTTTACCAGATAGGACGGCATCCGGAATTTGCTATTTGGTATTTCAGTTCCGTCCGCTGATTTGTAATTATCTTGATCTCGGACTGTATAGTTGAACAGGAATTCCAAGTTTTCAGTTGGCTGCCAGGCACCAATTGTCGAGCTTGCGAAACCTTTACCATTGGTAGTTGCCTCAAGCGTTTGACGTAAACGCACACCAATTTCGCCTTCCGTGAAATCTGACGCGTTTTTCGTCTCTAGCTGGACAACACCCCCAATCACACCAGAGCCAAATTCAAACGATCCAACTGTGCCACGGATCACGGAAACTTCGCGGTAAAGTTCAGGATCGGTGAACAACTGGTTGCCGATACGATACAGTTCTTCAGCTCCGGTGGTGGCTCCATCGACCACGACCAACACCTTGGAATCTGTCCCGTAAGTGCCATTTGCACCAAAACCACGAATATTGATCCCAGATCCCTGCGGAGTGTTTCCGTTTACCAGTGTAACGCCGGGAACAGAATCGATCAGTTCTGCAATTGTTCCAGCCTGACGGTCGTCGATCTCCTCTTGGTTGATCACTGTGGTCGCGGTAGCTGTGCCAACCTGCACTTCGCGCTTGCTGTCACCCAACAAAATGACACCGAGGAATTCCTCATCGACATCCTGGGCCACTGCCAGCGTTGCATTAATCATCAAGCCAAGGGCCGAAACGGTCCCCAATAACTTGCGTCCAAGCCTATGCCTACGCATCTGCTGTCCCTTCACATCCATTCTATACCGAATGCTCGCAAAGGTGCTGGCGCGGTCTTATTGTTGTTCTAGTTGTGGAAATTCATTTTCCGACTTGAGTCTGATAGTAAAGGTGATAAAAACAGTCAACATTAAAAGCGCCTTGCTGTAACTCTACAGCAGCCAGCCTCGTTCTGCCAAAGTTGCGGACCTCTCAGCCAGCTCATCACCCACTATAGCCAATTGAAAGGGCTAACATGAGCAATCTGGCACAACTGACACCGGCAGAAATCCGACAGGCACGCAGCGATCATGCAAACCTGCGTGATCGTGATTTTGCAGAAAAACTAAACATTCGCGAAGGCCAGTTGGTTGCTGCTTATGTTAGTCACGACGTGACCCGCATCGCAGCCAGCCCCGATGACATTATGCCCCGGCTCAAGGACCTGGGAGAGGTGATGGCTCTGACCCGCAACCGCTCTTGCGTGATTGAAAAGGTGGGTGTTTACGACAATTTCCATTCCGGGCCGCATGCGTCGATGATCTTGAACGATGAAATCGACCTACGTCTGTTCGGTCGACATTTTGTCTCGGCCTTTGCTGTTGAGCGTAAGACCGAGAGCGGCATTAAGCGATCGATTCAGATTTTTGATGCTGCGGGAGATGCTGTCCACAAAATACATCTGCGCCCAGACTCTGATCTAAATGTTTGGACCCAACTGGTGGCGGACCTGAAGTTGGAGGACCAAGATCAGGTTCTAAGGGTTTCTCCGCGCAAACCGGTTGACGGTGCCAAGACCAACCCAGAAAAGGCTGACCAATTACGTGATGAGTGGGCCAAAATGACCGACACCCATCAGTTCCTTCGTTTAGTGCCAAAACTAAAAATGAACCGCCTAGGCGCCTATCACATCGTTGGTGAGCCCATGGCGCGGCAATTGGCGACGGATGAGGTCAACACTATGCTCAATGCGGTATTGGATCAAAACGTCGAAGTTATGATTTTTGTTGGCAATATGGGCTGTATCGAGATCCACGCGGGACCAATCCAGAACCTGCGCGAAATAGGGCCATGGCAGAATATTCTAGACCCTGGATTTGATCTGCATCTGCGAATGGACCACATCGCCGAAGTTTGGGCTGTGAATAAGCCAACAAAGCGCGGTGCGGCGATGTCCGTTGAAGCTTTTGATGCAGAGGGCGGCATTATCTTTCAGGTATTTGGTCGTCGTACAGACGCACAGGATCATCGGCCAACATGGGACAGTATCGTCAATGCGCTGAGTTCTGCGCAGGTGAAGGAACCAGCGTAATGTCGATGTTTTCTCGTCTTTACATCACATCAAGCCTGCTCATTGTGGCTATGATGGCAAGCCATATGGCCTTGGCACAGCCCGCGAGTCGTATCGTCACTGTTGGCGGGTCAGTGACCGAAATTGTCTATGCACTGGGTCAACAAGATCGACTGATTGCGCGAGACAGCACGTCTTCTTATCCCGAGCAGGTCACCAAATTGCCGGACATTGGGTACGCCCGTGCGCTGTCACCTGAAGGCGTATTGTCGGTTGCGCCTGATCTGATCATAGCCATCGAAGGGGCCGGTCCGCCGGAAACAATCGACGTGCTACAGTCGGTGCAGGTCGCTTATGTCTCGGTGCCCGAGATCTTTACCGCTGAGGGCATAGTGACCAAGATCCGAACTGTTGGCGCCGCTGTGGACCGGGTGCAAGACGCCGATGTTTTGGCTGAGCAAGTTGCAAACGAACTATCCGAAGCTCAGGATGCAGCTCTTCAGGCGGCAGGCGGAAACCCCAAGAAAGTGTTATTTATACTGTCCACACAAGGTGGGCGCATTATGGCAGGCGGTAGTAACACCGCAGCAGATGGCATTATCCGTATGGCAGGGGGCATAAATGCCATTACGGCATTCGAGGGATACAAGCCTTTGACAGATGAGGCCGTGGCCATCTCGGCTCCTGATGTGATCTTGATGATGGACCGTGGTGGCGATCACGGTTTGGCAACTAAAGAACTCCTCTCGATGCCTGCGCTGATCCCGACACCTGCTGCTCAAAATGGCAATGTCCTGCGTATGAACGGGCTGCATTTACTCGGATTTGGTCCCCGTACCGCATCTGCCATCACCGAGCTCAGCCGGGCACTCTATGGTGAGACCAACTGATGTCACTCTCAATCGAAGTGCCCCAGCAACTTTCTCTTCCTGTCGATCGCCGCGTTCAGGCCCGACGACTAACTGTAATTCTGATTGCCCTCTTGGCCGCGACATCGCTTTTGTCATTGGCGTCGGGGGCAACGGGTACATCATTATGGGGCGCGCTTGCTGATCTTGTCGCTGGGCGTGAGTTGTCGCGCCTGGATCGCATCGTCCTGTTTGATATTCGTTTGCCACGATTGTGTCTGGGCATATTGGTTGGAGCCTCTCTGGCTGTTTCGGGCACGGTGATGCAGGGGTTGTTTCGCAACCCGCTCGCTGATCCGGGTATAGTAGGTGTCAGCGCGGGCGCCGGTTTGGCGGCAATCAGTGCAATTGTGCTCGGTGCCCTTTTACCGCCCGTGCTGCGCGACCTAGTTGGCAATTACCTGGTCCCAGTTTCGGCTTTTTTCGGCGGCTGGGGTTCAACATTAATCCTATACCGGGTTTCAACCCGACGCGGACAGACCTCGGTTGCAACCATGTTGTTGGCGGGCATCGCCCTTGGTGCGCTGGCCGGAGCCCTTTCCGGCATTCTCGTCTATGTGGCAGATGACAATCAGCTTCGTGATCTAACGTTCTGGGGTATGGGGTCACTGGCTGGTGCAACCTGGACCAAGGTTTTGGCAGCCACCCCGATCGTTTTGGCGGCACTGGCCGTTACCCCATTTATTGCACGGGGGCTGAACGGCCTGGCATTGGGAGAAGCTGCTGCTGGTCACATAGGCATTCCGGTGCAAACGGTTAAGAATACATCAATCTTAACTGTCGCCGCCGCCACGGGTGCTGCCGTTGCTGTTTCAGGTGGCATTGGTTTCATCGGCATTGTGGTCCCGCATCTGTTGCGACTGGCCACAAGTCCTGATCATCACAGCCTGCTGCCCAATGCTGCGCTGCTGGGCGCTAGCCTTCTTTTGGCAGCGGATATGATTGCACGGGTGATCATCGCTCCAGCCGAACTTCCAATTGGTATAGTAACCGCTGTCTTAGGGGCGCCAGTCTTTCTGTGGATCTTGCTAAAACGGCACGGTGCCATAAGCCTATGATCGGAGTGTCACGTGCAAGCTTTTGACATCGAAGTGGTCTTTGGGAACAGTCGCATTCTGCATGGGGTAGACTTCACTGCCAAGCCGGGTGAGATCACTGCCATAGTTGGTCCCAATGGATCAGGGAAAACCACACTCCTGCGCGCCATGACAGGGGAAATTCCTCATTCGGGTAAAGTGCTCCTGAATGAGGAAAATGTGGCAGGCATGAAGCCCTGGCAGCTGGCTGCTATCCGTGGGGTACAACCGCAAACAACCAATATCGCCTTCCCTTTTACGGTGTTTGAAATAGTGCGTCTTGGCCTTTCAACTGGTCTGGCGGCGGCAGAAGGGGACTTACCTTTAAGAGCACTGGATAAAGTTGACCTGTCGGGATTTGGCAACCGGATGTATCAGGATCTATCGGGGGGCGAACAGCAGCGAGTGCAGTTGGCGCGCGTCCTGGCGCAGATTTGGCAGCCAGTGATTGACGGAATGCCAAGGTGGCTAATTCTGGACGAGCCAGTTGCCAGTTTGGACATTGGCCACCAGTTCACCGTTATGGATCTCACCCGCGATTTCGCGGCCCGCGGAGGCGGAGTGGTTACGGTCATGCATGATCTGAACCTGACCGCTATGTTTGCTGACAAAGTGGTTCTTATGCAGAGCGGCCAGATCGCGGCGCAGGGAAGCCCGAAAGAGGTGTTAACTGATGCAAATCTGGCGCTGACTTATGGCTGCCCGCTGCCGGTCAACACGGCTCCGCATGACGGCACCCCCTTCTTGTTGCCTCAGGCACGTCCTGCACAACCTATCTAAGTTTGCCTTGGTGTCACTATGGGAAAACAAACCGAATATCAGGTGAAACGGATCTGTTGCATTCATCTGTGAGGGCACCAGCCTGCTATTTTTGGGCCTATGACCTGAGCTTTAGAAATCGAGGCCAAGATCGACTGTTTTGGCAGAGTGGGTCAGTGCCCCGGCAGAGATATAGTCCACACCGGTCGCCGCAATCGCCGATATTCTATCGATTGTCACATTGCCTGATGCCTCAGTTTTCAGACGCCCGTTGACCATGTCGACGGCTTTTTTCAGCGTCTCATTGTCCATATTGTCCAATAGCACTACGTCTGCGCCGCCTAGTTCAAGTACCTCAGCGAGCTGCTCCAGCTGATCAACCTCTATTTCAACTTTCATCATATGAGAGGCTGTTGTCCGAACCGCACTCAACACGTTGCCCACGCCGCCGGCTGCGGCAATGTGGTTGTCCTTGATGAGAATGGCATCGGACAGCGAATAACGGTGGTTGAAGCCACCCCCATGCAAAACGGCCTGCTTTTCTACCAGTCGCAGACCGGGTGTCGTTTTGCGCGTGCAGGTAATGCGGGCACAGGTGCCTCTGGTGTTTTCCACAAAAGCTGCAGTCATAGTTGCAATGCCCGACAGCCGCCCGGCAAAATTTAAAGCAACCCGTTCGCCACTCAGGATGGAACCCGCGTTTCCCGAAATCTCCATCAGGGTCTGACCTTTGGTGAAAGTCATCCCGTCTGGCACCAGGCACTTGATAGTGAGGGCAGGATCAACCAAGCGAAAGGCAATTGCAGCGGTTTGCATGCCTGAGGCAATCCCGGCCTCTCGGGCAATAAGCCGCGCAGAATATCTAGTGTTATGCGGGACAACAGCACGGGTTGTCACGTCGCCATAGCTGCCAAGATCTTCCATCAGGGCATTGCGAATGATGGGTTCAAGGATAAGGTCCGGGAGGGGCGCAAAGCTCATAAGCAGGACTCCAATTCATTTTCGCGAAACTGCAGGGCTTCGTTCAGTGTCATTGTTCGACGGTGGCGAAACTCTTTCGACGTTTCAGGGTAGTCAGAGCGGGCATGGGCCCCCCGGCTTTCTTTGCGCTGAAGGGCTGCCGCCGCAATAAGCGTTGCGGTGGCGCACATGTTTTGAAAACTAAGCGACGGCTTGTTGGCCTCTTCGAGAACCCGAATGGTGCGCAAAGCTTTACGCAACCCGGCCTCATCTCTCACGACACCAACCAGATCGGACATGATTTGACGCAGCATCGCCACCGCGTCCGGACCTATTTCGCTACCACCTGGCAAAAAACAGAATTGAACTAACACGTCCGAGCCGGAGGCGGACACTGATGCCTTGATGTTCTTTGCGCAAATGCGTGCATAGACCAGGGCCTCAAGCAATCCGTTTGATGCCAGCCGATTTGCGCCATGCAGGCCAGTGGATGCTGCTTCGCCGCAAGCCCACAGATTGCCCAGAGACGCGTGGCCATGCTGGTCTGTCGCAATACCACCCATATGATAGTGCGCGGCGGTGACAACCGGGATCGGTGCATTGACCGGATCAATGCTATTTATAAGGCAAGCCTTTGATAAAGCCGGATAATCATCAGTAATGCGGTCACCAACTGCTGCGCGTGTGTCCAACATAGGGCGATTTCCGGCCTGTGTCTGAGCGAATATCGCGCGCGCAACTACATCTCGCGGTGCGAGTTCCGCATCAGGATGAAGGTTGACCATAAAACGTTTGCCGTGACGATTAATCAACACGGCCCCCTCACCGCGCAAGGCCTCAGTCGCCAGAGGTGTGGGGTCTTGCGCAACGTCGATTGCCGTTGGATGAAACTGGACGAATTCGGCGTCTGCAATTTCAGCACCGGCACGGGCTGCCATACCGATGACTTGACCGCAAATTCGCGCGGGATTTGTGGTTTTTGCGTATAGCCCGCCAGAGCCACCACCGGCTAGCAAATACGCGCTGCCACGAATTGTAACCGGCGTAGATCCTAGTGCATCCGATTTTTGAACAACGATACCGCAGACACTGCCATGCATGGACTCCAGCTCGACCGCCATGACGCCTTCTATAACCTGAATGGATGGGGTGGATCTGACTTGTTCGATTATGGCGCGCATGATTTCTGCACCAGCCAGATCGCCCTTGGCCCGGACCACGCGCGCGAAACTGTGGGCTGCCTCTTTCGATAGGACATATTTTCCCGAAGGTGTCCGATCAAACGGCGCTCCAAGTGTCGTCAGATTTAGAATATGTTCACGGGCTGCACGGGTGACGTTTTCTGCTACAGCAACATTTACAATCCCCGCACCGGCGCGTGCTGTGTCATCCTGATGCGTCTTGGGGCTGTCCTTTGGGTCCATCGCTGCAGCGACACCGCCTTGTGCCCAGGCCGAACTTGCCCCTTGGCCCAGCGGTTCCGGGGATAAAACCAGCACCGGGCGCGGCACCAGATTCAATGCCGCATATAGCCCGGCAAGGCCTGCCCCGACGATGACGATGCGATCTGTGGCTATCTCTTGCACGTGAGAACCCTCAGAGGCCAAGCTCGCGGGAAAGATCAATCATGCGCGTCACCGATTTCCGGGCATCCCGCGCGATTTCTGTGTCCACTTCGACCTGATTGGACATTGTGTGCAGCACGTACAGGATATTCTCCAGCGTGATTTTCTTCATATAAGGACAAATATTACAGGGCTTGGCGAACTCAACACCGGGAAGCTCATCCGCGATGTTGCTCGCCATCGAGCATTCCGTGACCAGCATCGCCTTTGATGCGCCGTTTCGCTTGATCCAATTTACAATGCCTGACGTGGAGCCAGTGAAATCGGCCTCGGCAACGACTGCAGGTGTGCATTCAGGATGCGCAATGATTTTCGCATCTGGCTCATGCTCGCGGTAGGCGCGCAGCTCATCTGCGGTGTACAGTTCGTGAACAACACAAGAGCCGGGCCAGTAAACAATTTTCTTCTTGGACAGATTGGCCACGTTTTGCGCCAGATATTTGTCGGGTGTCATAATGACTGTATCGCTGTCCATAGCGTCGACAATCTGAACGGCATTGGCTGAGGTACAGCAAATGTCGGATGCGGCTTTCACCTCCGCTGTAGTGTTCACATAGGAAACGACAGGCGCGCCTGGGTATTTTGCACGCATCTGCGCCACTCCCTCGGCCGTTATGCTCTCGGCCAGCGAACACCCCGCGTCCATATCCGGCATCAGCACGGTCTTATCCGGGCTCAGGATTTTTGACGTCTCCGCCATGAAATGCACACCGCACTGTACGATGACGTCAGCGTCAACTTCTGTCGCCTTGACCGCAAGCTGCAGACTATCACCGACAAAGTCCGCCACGCCGTGAAAAATATCGGGCGTCATGTAATTATGCGCAAGGATAACAGCGTTGCGCTCTTTCTTGAGTTGATTGATGGCCTTCACGTATGGCGCATAGATCGACCAGTCAGGAGGCGAAACCACACGGGACATCTTGCCATAGAGATCGCTCATCGAGGCCGCAAGTTTCGGTGATGGATCGAGATCATAACAATGATTGAGAACGGAGCGGAAAGAGCCTGTGTTTAGCAATGTGCGTTTCCCAGAGTTGGTTTCGCCCGATTCGATACAGGGTTTAGGCTAGGTAATCCACAGGGTTTTCGACTAAAATTAGGACCTCAGAATGGAGGTTGATATCACTAGGGAAACCCCTTATTTTATTGGGAATAAAGGTTGTTTGTGGACCAATGATTTATACCTTTTGCGACTGCTGAAAAGCGTAAAATCAGGGGCTGAAAATTCGGATAAAAATGGCCTGCGGGTATGATAAGATCACGGGGTCTTCTGATAGGCAGCAGCCATTGTTCAGGGGGCATATCCACCAGCTTCCATCGGCCCTTACCCCCGCGTCAAAACAAAAATGCTGCCATTGCGTTCAAAAAGAACAGGTGAGTTAGGGCCTCGTCAACAATGGTCCTTTTCATACATGCGGGTTATTGCGCTCGCATGTTCTGGTCGACTGATTACTTGCCGGTGAAGTTGGCGGGCCGTCTTTCCAACAATGAATCAACTGCTTCAGTGTGATCCTCAGTTTGGTGACAAGCACCTTGATAGGCCGCGGCCAGTTCCAGAAGTGAATCAAGGCGGGTGTTTTGCCCTTCACGCAGCAACCGTTTTGCCATCCGAAGCTGACGAGGTGGATTTAGCGCTATTCGACCGGCTAAATCGAGTGCCTCATCCAGCAGTGCTTCGGGTTCTACCACTTTTGAAACCAGACCCCATTCCAGGGCTGTTTGCGCACTTACAGGTTCGGCGGTAAAGGTCATTTCAGCCGCGCGCGACAAGCCAATTTGACGTGGCAGCAGCCAAGCACCGCCATCACCTGAAATCAGGCCCACACGCACAAAGTTTTCTGCAAAAGTTGCACGGGTCGACGCAATACGGATGTCGCACAGGCAAGTCGTGTCGCAGCCTGCACCATAGGCCGGGCCATTGACCGCAGCGATCAGTGGCACTTCGCATTCCCACATAGCTTTGGTGACGCGTTGAATGCCACGTTTGTAGCTGTCTTTGGCATCCACTGCATCACCGCCAAAGATCGAGGATTTTTCCTTCATATGTTTGAGGTTCCCGCCAGATGAAAACGCTTTGCCTTCGCCTGTTACAATCGCACAACGTACAGATTGATCAGCATTGATGCGGTGCATTGCCTAGACAATTGCAGTGCACATGTCCGCATCTGTCAGCGCGTTGCGGGTATTTGGCATGTTGAAAGTCAAGGTCACAACATGACCGTCTTGTTGGTACAAAAGTTTGTCGGTCATGTTAGTCGCCCTTTGAGTTTAGGATCATACGCGCATCAACAACGTCGTAGCCGTCATTGCGTACAATCACCGGATTTAAGTCGATTTCTTTTATTTCGGGATGAGCAAGAGCCAGCTGAGACACTTTCATCATCAAGTCCTCTAAGCTGGTTTTGTCGACTGGCACGCCACCGCGAACACCGTCTAGAATGTTGCTGGATTGAATTTCTTCAATCATTTCACGTGCGTCAGCTTGGCTCATTGGCAAGGCTCGAAAGGCCACGTCTTTCAACACCTCAACAAAAATGCCACCAAGTCCAAACATCATCACCGGGCCAAACATTGGATCATGAACCACACCAATGATGATCTCGACACCGGATTGGGCCATGGGCGCCACCAGAACCCCATGCACATGGGCGTCGGGATTATAGGCGCGGGCATTGGCAAGTATCTCTCTGTAGGCGGATCGCATGGCGCCTTCACCCGAGATCTTCAGCATGACGCCACCAGCATCGGATTTGTGCAAAATATCATGGCTGACAATCTTCATCGCCATCGGCCCATTGCCCAAAACCTCGACCACTTTGGCCAAGTCATCTTCGGTGCGCGCCAAGAACTGTCCGGGTACGTTTACGCCATAAGCTGCCAGCAAATCCTTGGCTTCATGTTCGTAAAAGGCCGCGCGACTTTCTTGTGTGATCTTCGCCAGAATATACTTGCCTTCGGCTACTGGGCCATCAGGCATTACAAGTGGCGACGCTGCATTGCGACTACGGGCGTTTGCATAGGCGATGAGCTCGGATGTACAGCGCACAGCGGGCTCAGGCCAGATAAATACCGGAACACCGGCATCTTTCAGGAGCTCGATCGGCTTGGTGCGCAACGCCGCATAGACGCTTTGAACCAAAAGAGGTTTGCCGTATTTTGACGACAATTCAGAAATGCGTTGCGAAGTGTCCAGCTCGTTACCCAGAAGGGCAGGGTTAAAGCGGGCAGCAAACCCGCCATACATGCCAATGATCATCAGAATATCGACGTTATTGTCAGCTAGGATCACGTCGGCGCAGTCAGCACAAACAGAGGGGTCCTCATCTGTGCCACCCGCCACGTCGACCGGATTGGTCAAAGAGGCTGCGACAGGCAATAACTGTCTCAGTTTTGCAATGGTCTCAGATGATAATTCAGCCAACTCTACGCCTGCATCAACTAAAGCATCCACCGTCACAGTGGCATGGCCGCCGCCGTCCGCCAGAATGGCGACGCGGCCGCCTTTGGGGACTGGCAATTTGGACAAACCTTCGGCGATTGACAGAATTTTGTCGGACTGTTCAACAACTGTGGCTCCAGCTTGTCTCAGCAATCCCCGGGTTAGGGCAAAACTCGACGCGAGTGACCCTGTATGCGAGCTTGCGGCAACTTGACCCGCTTCGGTACGTCCAGATTTGTAGATGATAACCGGTTTTTTCTGCGTAACCTTGCGGCAGGTGTCGAGAAACGCACGCCCTTCCTGAAAACCTTCGACGTAAAAAACTGGTGCCTTTGTGTCGTCATCATCACCGAAATATTGCAAGTAATCGGCCAGGTTAAGGTCCAGTTGATTGCCAACCCCAACATAGGACGAAAACCCAAGCCCTCCCCGCCGTTTTGCTTCGGTGGCTAAGGCCAGCATCATGTTTCCCGACTGTGAACAGATGCCGATATTGCCGGGTTCTACGTCTTGGACACCTACCAAGTTCATCTTATTGTGCAGGTTGAACAAGCCATTGGTATTTGGACCAATAACTCGAACATTATTCTTTTGCGCGGCCTGCAGTGTTGCTTCTGCGATGGCCTGGCCATCAGGCTCCGCTTCGGTGAAGCCCGCTGCCAGAACCACTGCGCCGGGAATATTTTTGGTGCCACATTGATCAAGAATGTCAGGCAGGCTTTTGGCGGGTGTGCAGATCAAAGCCAGATCAATATCCGCGTCCACATGAAGCACGGAGGTGTATGTTTTGAAGCCTAAGATTTCGGACGCTTTCGGATTGATGGGATATATCGCCCCTTCATATCCGTCCGCGTGCAGCTTGCGGATCGCCTGATTGCCGCGTTTTGACGGATCGTTGGACGCGCCAATAATCGCAACAGAGCGTGCTTTCAAAATAGTGTTCAATGCAGTGGTCATCAGGTGATCCTCTTGATTACTTGCCCGTAAAAACTGGGGAGCGTTTTTCTGCGAAGGCATTGACGCCTTCTTGCCAATCTTCGGTCAGCATGCAGGTGCGCAAGGCATCGAGCTCGGTGATCAAACGTGCATCGTAATTTCGGTGTGCATCATTCAGATTCTCTTTGGCAAAGCGTAAGGAATACGGGGCCTTGCTGCCTATCTCACGGGCAAATTCAGCGACTTCTGTCTCAAAGGTATTATCGCTGAAAGCACGTGTGGCGAGACCAATCCTGACAGCTTCGGTCCCGTCTATGCGACATCCCGTCATGATCAACTCTTTCGCTTTGGCCAAGCCAACTAAACGAGGTAGAATTTCCGTGATGCCGCCGCCAACGTGGGTTCCAATTGAGATCTCCGGGAAACCAATCTGGGCGCTTTGCTTCATTACAATGAAATCTGCCGAACAGGACATCTCGGCGCCTGCTCCCAATGCAAAGCCATTCAC
Source organism: Parasedimentitalea marina (assembly GCF_004006175.1). Taxonomy (GTDB): domain Bacteria; phylum Pseudomonadota; class Alphaproteobacteria; order Rhodobacterales; family Rhodobacteraceae; genus Parasedimentitalea; species Parasedimentitalea marina. The sequence continues at coordinate 41,073 of NZ_CP033221.1, read as the reverse complement.
TGCAGCAATGATAGGTTTAGGAAATTTGTAGATCCGTTCGCAAACGTCATTACTCCGCTGTAAGTACTCCCGCTTTTCCAGCTCAGTGCGGGTTCCAGAACCGTGTTCTTTCATGTCCGCCCCGACACAGAAGGCCCTTCCTTCACCGGTCAGCACAACCGTGCGCACATCTCTATCTTGTTCCGCTTCAGTCAGCGCAGACAAAATGTCTGAGTAAAATTTGGACACCACTGCATTCAGCCTGTGTGGACGGTTGAATCGGATTTCGGCCGTTGGGCCCGATTTACTATAGATAATGGTTTCATAGGTCATGGAGTTCCCTCTCGTCTCTGGACAATTGGACAAGTAGAGAAAAAACACATACCCTTCGATTTAGTTTTCAAAAACATATGTTCTTTATGGGGTGACACATGAACCCGAACCTGAAATCCGACATTTCACGACGTCTGGTAGCAGAGGTCGACAGCCTTCCACCCCGTTTACAGCAAGCCGCCAAATACATAGTCGACAATGGCAATGAGTTTGGCATGGATACCATCCGGGACAGTGCGGAGAAAATGGGTGTCAGTTCGAACTCATTGGTAAGACTTGCAATTCATCTGGGCTTCACCAGCTTTGACGAATTGCGTGAACCATTCCGTGCGTCGCTTGTGGCACGGTATGACGCGTCCAGTGGAGAGGGATGGATCGACCGGCTGTCTGAAAAAGGTACCTTTGGGCATGCCCATGCCCGGACGGTACGAAATGAAGTCGACGTCGTAATGCAATCACTTCGCTTTCTGTCCGCGGAAAAGGCTGACGCCGCAGTGGCCATGTTGATCGAAGCGAGGAATGCTTATGTCACCGCAACGCGCGCCACTTACTCCTTGGCTTATTATTTTCACTATGTCGGCCGTATGGCACTTCCGAACTTGCATCTGATCCCTCGCCATATGGGCAGTCCGGTTGATGAGATGATTACAGTTGGAAAAGAAGATGTGCTTTTGGCGATTACCTTTCCACCTTATAGCGCCGAGACAATAGCGGCCCTTCGGCTGGCCAAGCGCAATGGAACAAGGGTGATACTAATTTCGGATTCTGAACTGATCGCCCCTAATATCAAGGTGGACCTGTTTTTGAAGGTTTCTTTGCAGTCCCTGCATCACTTTAGCTGTTTCGCCGGGGCGATGGTGGTTCTGGATAGTTTGCTCTTTCATTTGGTCAGTCAGGGTGGAAAAGAGGCACAGAACCGGATTTCTAGCTATGAATCCCTGCGCGAAGATTCGGGGGCTTACTGGAAAGCCAGGGTTCCTAAGATCCACCGAAAATAGCTCTCAGATCCATACAATAAAATCCTTCGAGCAGCCGAACACTACAGAACATGCACCCCGTGAACTTCACTTAAATTTCTGTATTAAAACATTAATACGAGAATATACTGCCGAGGAAAGTTTCTTCTTGGGTAAGGGGGTCGTATTTTGAACGCGTGCCTTCGGTATGCAAGTACGTTGTGATCTATACCATTTGTTAAATTTCTAACCAATATAATAAATGTAAACATCTTGTTAGGTGGGTATGGGGCCGCCAGCAATGCGGTTCCCAAGAATGTGATGCCGGCAGGGAGGCTCTGCGTCAGTGCCGTTTGGTGTTTGGCGAACGGTCAGAGCGAATGAGAAATTCATGCTACAGTTCAAATTGCAGTTTCGTCAGGCCACGCCGGCGCTCTTTAGGCCGCTCATTATTCTGGGTGTTAACCTTGGCATGGCCATCATTACGCTGCCGCCGGCACCGTTGCTGTAATTTGGTACGCAGGTAACTGAGGTACCCGTAAGCAAAATGATTGCGCCAACCTTTTTTGCTAAGCCGATAAATATCAAAGGGGGGGAGATCCAGACTGCGGCTACTCTCCCGGCCCCACGAAGTCTCGAATTAGCTATCAAAGAGTTCTCACATGTGAAAATTTACGCCACAAGTGTAACATACACATGTTATCGCAGGCTTCCGCCTCACGCAGGGAGACAGAATTGCCATAGGAAACACCGCACGAAATGAACGACTAAAAGAGCTGACACTGCGGCGCAACGGTTATTGCGCTCACCGACAGTCCGGCATCACCCATTGCGTTGGAAACTGACCGGGTGCTGCTAGCCACCAACCGCAGTCCGCTCTTTATTGAGAGCTATGTGGGCACCACTGTTCTCAGCGAAGCGTTGCTTGGTTTTTTCACTATCAATCAGCCAAAGGATACGATTACACGGATCGAAAGGATTGAGGCCGATCGCTTGAGAATGAACGAATACTGGAACAATAAGAAAGTTTAAGTCATGCCCAAATCTGAAACGCTTACACTGTTGGCTTGCCAGATCGACATTCCAGCAATGACAACTGTGGCCGAGCGCGACGCACATCTGTTGACATCGGTTACGAAGGTTTTGGCTAATCTGGACGCATCAGCCAAAACCGTGGATCTTGTGGTACTTCCAGAACTTTCTAGCATCGACTACTCGCGGGACACGTTCTCAAAACTGGATGAAATTGCGGAACCACTGGACGGTGCCTCATTTCAGGCTTGGCGCAAAGTCGCGATCGAATGCGGTGTTTACATATCCTATGGGTTCGCCCGTGCTGGCGAGGGGGGGCCATTTATTTGCGCGGCGGTTGTCGGCCCAGACGGGCAACTGGTTGGGCACTACGATAAAATCCATCTGGCACAGTATGGCGCGTCAATGGAGAAAGAATACTTCAACCGTGGAAATCACTTGTTTTTGTTTGAGATAAAGGGTTTCCGACTTGCGCCCATTATCTGTTATGACATCCGCATTCCTGAACTTTCACGCACCTTGGTGGTCGATCAGAACGTGGACGCAATCTTGCATTGTGGGGCCTATTATCGGGACACGAGCTTCCACACATGGCACCCATTTGCAATTGCACGCGCATTGGAAAACCAAGTTTTCTTTCTGTCGCTGAACCGCGCGGGCGCGACTTACGGCAACTCTCTGTTTTGTTTGCCATGGCAAGATGAAAGCACCCCCCCATTGGAATTTGCCCAGACATCCGAAGAGTTCAAAATAATTACACTAGATCGCGAAGTCCAACGCAAAGCCCGGCGTGACTATACATTTCTGGAGGACAGGCTCGAAGACTATCGGATCGAATTGATTGCAAGATAGGGGCTTGTGTGGGTGCCACAGGGATTTGTAATAACCCCGATCCATTATGCTATGGATGTTGGGGAATTCGGTTAGCATGCTTTCACAGGCTGGGGTCGAATTGGGTTGTGTGCAGAAAACCCTTCTTAGATTCTCAGTCGCCGATTTGGGCAGCAAATGCCGCCCTCAGACGTCTTTCGCTCCAAAATATCGATAGATTGCTGAACGTCAGCATTGCGGAAGCTGCACTGTGGAGCTGGCCAATGACGTGAAAGGCCGCAAATGGCCTTTCTTGACAGTGATGGTAGAGCGAAATGGCCCAATTTCCGCACCAGGTACATTTCAACCTGATGGGTGGAAAGAGTGATTTCTCCACCTGCGCGATCCAAGAATGAATAAACGTAGGAAGCCGACATTCAGACATTCGTGAAGCTGGGTTTCTTTCAGCGACGCTGCAAATCGGCTCTGAGCCCATATCCCCGGATTCTGTACTGCACACAACTCGGCATGAAAACGCAGAAAACTGCCATTGATCCGACGTAACAAATCGAAGGATGGTCAGAAACACCCATATATCTGCGAGTTTGAACTTACTCGCTCGATTGCCTTAAAGCATACGTAATTGGACGTCTGGAGCGTTTCAAGTTACCTTCCGTTCTGATTGAAGGAGGGACTGGCGCACCATGAAAAATTCTCCGACTTCTCGCCGTCTCGCAGCGATCGTTTCCGCGGATGTAGCGGGCTACTCACGTCTGATGGGCATAGATGAGGAAGGTATGCTCGCGGTTTTGCGTGCCCACCGGAGCGAGTTCATCGACGACATTATTTCTGACCATTGTGGACGCATCGTCAAATTGATGGGTGACGGGTTGTTGTCGGAGTTCCCTAGCGTAGTCGAAGCAGTGGCCTTCAGCCTCGAATTTCAGAGCGGAATGGCCCGGTGAAATGCCGACGTACCACCGGAACGACAAATGGAATTCCGCATAGGCATTAATCTCGGGGATATAATCGCAGATGGTGAAGATATTTTCGGAGACGGCATCAACATCGCTGCGCGCCTAGAGGGTTTGGCCGACCCAGGTGGCATCTGCCTTTCTGGGTCGGCCTACCAACAGGCCAGATCGCACCTCGGGCTCGTGGCGGAAGACATGGCGTCGAAGAATATTGAGAGGCCGGTGCGTGCCTACTGGCTGCGCGGGACCAAAAACCGAACCACGCCAAAGCATCGTAGCATCAGGCTCAGACGCTGCCGCCGGTCTTCCTGCATTGGCCATCCTACCGTTTCGCAACCTCAATTGGGACACAGAGACCGGGTTTGTGGCGGATGGAATCTCGTTGGGCATACAGACTTTACTGGTGCAATTGTCTGGCATCTTCTTTGTCAATGCCTGTGCAATACGCCATCGAAGGCGCAGTCCAGAAATCAGGGGACCATCTGAGGCTCAGCGTACAGGTTTCTGACCTCCAGTCCGGCGCGATAATTCTCGCAGAAACCTATGATCGGGATGTGACGGACGTCTTCGCGCTTCAGGACGAAATCGCGATGCGGATTGTGAGCGCTGTCAGCATAAAGTTGACTGGTGGTCATATTGCTCGGGATTTCACTGCTGGGCTCGACAGCCCGAATGCTTGGGAGCATTTGCTGCGAGGGATCAATCACCGCTATCAATAGACGCGGCACGATTGTTTTGCGTCCACTCCGTATTTCGAAGCTCTGGCCGAAGCGAACCCGGACGTCGCCATCGGGCCGTGTTATTTGGCATTTCTCAACTATATGGCAGCGATTCAGAACTGGGTGCCGTCGCGGGAATATGCCTTGGCGGAAGCTCAACGCTGGGCCCGCCGTGGTGTTGCGATCGATGTGGGCAACAACGGGCTCGCCCATGCGGTGATGGGAGCAATTTGCTTTGCTGAACGCAAGCACGGCGAAGCAATGGCATTTGGCCGTACTGGCGTAGCCTTCCGTTCCAGTGGCCCCTTCGCGCTGAGCAAGCTCGGCCAGACGGAAACTTATTCCGGAGACCCCAACAGGCGTATTAAACATATCCGGGAAGGAATGGCAGTGCGGATGCAACAACCGCCAACCATGGTCGGCAATTTGGCCATGGCCTTTCGCGACGCCGGAAAAATTGAACTGTCTATACCTGCAGCCGAGGAGGCGATCCGCATCGACCCCGACTATTTTGATGCGTATGTAACGCCCTGCTCGGACCAAGCAATGAATAGTGATCTGTCTGGTGCTGCGCGGACAGCTGAAAGAATACGCGTGCGTTGTCCAGACTTCTCTGTCTGCGGTTATTTGGATCGCCAGCCTTACCGCAATCCGGCGGTCGCTGCCTGAATTGGCGAGGCGCTCAGTTCAGTTGGGCTTCCGGGATGAACGCACGATGGACTAACGCTGGCTTTCCCGATCCCGCTGATTGGAAGTTAAAAGATTAACTGCAGCGCCACCAAAGATTGCTTGGAGGCATTTACTTTCCACCTAATGGAGATAGTGCACTGAAGAAGTTAAGGTTGACTGTGATGCGGATACCGTCGGGCGTTTCAAACCGTCCAATATTATTGAGTACCGCCCCCTTTATAGCTGCAATGTTGCGCTTTTTTAACGGTCCGGGTCTTTCAGATAGGTGACCCGCCCCATGCACGCAGCTTTGCGGATTATGGTCTCGCACATTGGGTCAGGCGCGAATTCTGCGTTGTCTTTGTGCGGTTCGTCCTTTGCGATTGTGTGAGCAAAGCACCACCTTGAGGCCGACGTTGCCTTAAATCCACGATAGCTCCGCCGCCATTCAGATAGAGACCGTCCACTAGAGTTATGGTTATGAAAGGTGAGCCGTCCATCGACATGTCCATAACGCCTGCCCAATGTCGCAGCAGTTTGAGACGCGAGACGCAAAGCATCAACGCTTTGGCACTGGCAAGAGTATGCTCGACAATTGGAAGGCCGCCTCGCTGGGCACAGGAGCTATCCATGTCCAAGTCGCTGTCGAGCGCCAGCCCACCTTTGTCGGATTGGCTGATATAGAAATGCGCAGCGCCAAAACTGATCAGGTGTCAACCAGCGGCTTGTAAGGTTCAGTCACATAGGCCTGCAGGCCGTGGGTTTCGACAGGCAGGCGCAGCCCGGCCATCTGAGGCAGATACCCTGAATGACTGGCAACACAGAGAGCAACTTTCTTGGCGCGAATGTCTCCCCGGCTGGTCTGCACCCCAGGCAAATCCCTAGGCCACCGCATCATGCCGAACAGTACCGGCCCGACTTTGGTAGATCGCGCCATGAACCGGAAAACGGGCGTTTTCCGAATAGTCCAGATAGGGCAAATGGCGCTGTACTTCGGTACAAACGATCCTGAATGCAGCTGAACAGAACATTCGCCATGCAAGCTCAAATCTGAATCAACAAACATCCGGTGCTGCAACGCGATTGATACGTGGTGCGCCAGCCTGCGACTTGGTCGGTTCAGGTTCGGTGTTTTGGTTAGCATCGATGATGATAAACACAGGCAACTTGGTGCCACCAAATTTGAAATTGGTGGGTGCTTAATATGCTGTCGCCGCCGAAGGCACAGGAAAGATGACGCCAGATGATGTGGTCTCTGGATTTGGCATCAATCCCTGTTCCGTGCGAACGATCGAGACCCTAAACTATGCGCAAAAGAACAGCGCAAGCACCGTCGTATTGGCTGACCGTCCAAGTTCTCCGATCACGCAAGGTGCTAGCTTTGTGTTCTGCGCTGAATCGGCAAGCCCTCACTACTATCCGTCTGCAATTGCCCTGTTGGCGATTGCCGAGGCCATTCTTGCAACAGTTGTGGCAAAGGGTGACGGTCCCGAAATCCAGAGGGCTCAGAAATCTGAGCGTTTGCGAAAAGAACAGAGCCGGTTATGTTGAATTCTATCGCTGGCTCACCAGACGTTGCTCGCGGTAGCGTTTAGGCGTTTCGCCGAATTTGGCTTTGAACCAGCGGGAAAAATGGCTGCTGTCGGAAAAACCGCATTCATATGAAACTTGCGTGATTGTCCGCTTGGAATTCATCAGCCGCCAGCGTGCATGCTGCAGTCGCATATCGCGCCAGATCTCCTGAGGCGTGGCCTTGGCATGCTGTAAAAAAACGCGGTTGAGCTGCCGGACGGTGGAGCCCAGCTTTTCCGCGAGATGCTCAGTTGTGTCTGGCTCGCGCAGCTTCTGCCGCATGATCTTGATGGCCTGTTCGACCCGCCAATTTCCGCACTCCTCCAAATCCTGATAAGGCAGCCTACCAACTTCATGTGCAGACCGGTGTTCATCCACGACAAGTGCGGTCAGGCCCTTCATTCCGCGCGACCTTCCGCAATGTTCGATCAGGATTTCGACAGCAAGATCAATTGCTGCGGTGCCTCCCGGGCAGGTCAGAATGTCTCCTTCTGATACATAAAGTTCGTTTTCAACTGGAATGACTTCAGGAAACATTTCCACAAATTCCGGACGGTGATGCGCATGGATTGCCGCGCGGCGGCCGTCAAGTAGTCCGGTTTTTGCCAAGGCAAAACTTCCGGTGCAAAGACCAACCAGTTTTGTTCCAGCGGCATGTGCCTCTCGCAGGAAATCATATGTGTCCGGATGAATGCCGTCCATTTGATCGATCAGTCCGCCAACCACAACCACATAATCATATTCACCCGCGTCAGCGTAAGTTTTCCATGGTGTGATTGCCAGCCCGGTACTCGAGGCCACCGACGTCAGGTCATGTCCAAGCACTTCCCAGTGGCAAAAGACTTGCCGGCTTCTGTCGGCTTCGTCTGAAGAATGGCGCACCGCATCGGCAAACCCCGCCAGTGGCAGGATCGTGAACGCCGGTGTGAGCACAAAAGCAAAACGGACGTCTGGGTCATGGCCTTCGGGGCGTTCCAGAGCAGAAAAAACCACCTTTTCCTCTTCATGTTCCAAGAAATGTCCGGGGTATCCTATTTCCTGTCCACATTGTTCCGCCAGTTTCTCGAAAACACAAGGAGATACTATGCGCTGGAACAAAACCGTAACCGTGATCGGCGCTCATGCAGAGGGTGAGGTCGGACGCGTATTGACTGGCGGGGTACTCAACGTTCCCGGAAACACCACGCTTGAGAAGATGCAGTATCTGCAGTCGAATGACGAGCTGCGGCAATTTGTAAACCGCGAACCGCGGGGATGCGCTCAGATGACGACTAACCTATTGCTGCCAGCCAGTGCACCCGAAGCCGACGCAGCATTCATTCCGATGCAGGCCGACGGCACTCATGCCATGTCCGGATCGAATGCGATGTGCGTTACAACCGTGCTGCTGGAGACCGGCATGCTGCCGATGCAGGAACCCGTGACTAGCGTTGTTCTTGATTCAGCAGCCGGGTTGGTCAAAGCAAAAGCCCAGTGCAAGGACGGACGTGTTGAGCGTGTCACGCTCGATTTTTTCCCGGCGTTTGCCGAGCATCTAGACGTGCCGCTTGAAGTGGAGGGGATTGGGACACTGACGGTCGATGTGGCCTTTGGCGGCGTTTATTATGTGTTGCCCCGTGTCCAGGAGCTGGGATTTCGGATTGGCCCGGATGTGGCCCAAGACATGGTGTCACTTGGTGCCCAGATCAAATCGGCTGCACAGCAACAGTTAGCCGTTCGGCATCCGGAAGTATCAGCATTTGACAGCATCGAATTCCTGATGTTCACAGACGACGTTGATCCAAAACAAAGCATTTTTCGCAACGCAACAATCATGCCGCCCGGGCGAGTCGATAGATCTCCTTGCGGAACTGGATCTGCAGCGCGCCTTGCGGTGATGCACGCAAAAGGGCAGGCGCAAATTGGTCAGGAGTTCGAAATGCGCTCTACCATCAACTCAAAGTTCAGCGCTTCAGTCCTTGGAACCACAACGGTGGGCAGCCGCCCCGCGATTCTGCCCCGCCTGTCTGGTCGCGCCTGGATCTACGCGACTATGCAGCTGGGTGCTGACCCAAGCGATCCCTTTCAGCTTGGATATACTTTGGCCGATACATGGGGCACCGAAATAGAACACATCATCCCCGGTTGTTGACGAATTTTTTGCATCTCCCCTAACTGGGCCGGCGGCAACCCCGTCGGCCGTTTTTTGTCTTAACAGGGCTCCAAAGTAGTCCGGTTTGTTATGCTAAATGGCTGTCTTGTGCAATTTTGCATCAAATCCTTCTCTTAACCTTTACCACAGAGTTGCCGAAACCGGCGCTTCTCTGGAACACCAATGGGAGGAAAACCATGTTCACGACAATCAACCGACGCACGGTATTGGGCGCTGCCACTGCACTGGCCGTCGGATTTTCTGCATTTTCTGCATCAGCCGCAGATACCACTCTTCGTCTTTCGCACCTGTCCCCGCCTGACTCGGATATGGACAATTGGGCGCAACAATTCGCCGAGCGTGTTGCCGTCGAAACCGATGGCCGCGTTGACGTGCGCATTTTTCCCGCCAGCCAACTTGGCGACTGGGAAGAAGTCTATGAGCAGTTGGCCCAGGGTTCCGTCGATCTGGCCATCCAGTCGGTTTCGACCAAGTTTGATTCCCGGTTGGCACTGACCTGGTTTCCCTACACTGCCGTTGATTATGACAGCGCAAAGGAAGCCTGGAATACAGGTGGATTTCTCTTTAATATAGTTAACGAACTGATTGAACCACAGCAGATTCAGGCACTGGCACCCTATGCCTTTGGTCTCGGTGGTGTTGCAGTCGGAAGGCCTGTCAGCGACCCGAAAAATCCCGATGCAGATCACAGTGATCTGAAAATTCGTGTCTGGCCGTCGGGCGTCGGTACCCACAAACCGCTTCTTGAGCGTTTGGGTTTCTCAACAACAACCATGCCTTGGGCAGAGCTTTATACCGGCGTTCAGACGGGTGTGATCGACGGTATGATCGGTGGCGTTCCTGAAAACGCGGTTCGCGATTGGAATGGCGTTGTCGACACATGGCTCCAACTGAACGACCACTTTGAAATCAACTGGCTGCTGGGTTCTGCTGCGATGATTGCAAATCTCTCAGAAGAAGACGCAGCGATAATTTCCGGCATCGCTGCCGACCTTGCCACAGAGCGTTTTGACGCGGTTGAGGCTGCTGACAACAGCTACCTGCAACAGTTGCGTGACGCAGGTGTCACTGTTGTGACCTATTCCAAGGAAGAAATGGAAGCGATGGCCGCAGCAGTACGCGCAGACGCCTGGCCTTTGATGAAGCCCGAAGTCGGCGATGAGCTCTATGCGCTGATCCAAAGCCACTACGCAAATTAATCTCCCAAAGTGAGGGGGTGGGGCCAAGTGCTTCAGCCCCTCACATTTACAAATAAGAGGAGGGGAAAATGCTCGAAGAACGTCAATCTCAAATCCAACATCCGATCTGGCTGTTCAAACTCAAGATACAACGCCTTATTATGTTCATTACGAGCATCGCGTTCACCCTTGCAGTTTTCCTACAAGTGGTAACGCGTTACCTGTTTAACTACTCGCTTTTTGGTGTTGAAGAGTTCGCGAGTTTTGCCGGCGTCATCATGTATTTCATCGGCGCAGCCTACGCGACGCATGAGCGTAGCCACATCTCTGCAAGCCTGGTGGACACGATATTTGGCGAAGGCCGCATCACCGCCGGTGTGCACGCTTTTACCCGTCTGCTGGCCTTTGTGCTGACTGTCTACATTCTGATTTCAATGTGGGATTTACTGGTCTTCACCAATCGAATGAGCACCAAATCGACAGAATTGCGAATTCCGATGATCTGGATCTATGGCACGATGTTTGTGGGCCTGGTTCTGACCGCATTTTACTTCCTCCTGGAATTTTTCGACAGCCTTCGCGCCACGATCTGGCACGCACCGTCTGAGGAGTCTGACAAATGAGCTCTCTGATCCTAATGGACGTCGCGCTTCTTGTGACACTGATGATCCTCGGCGTGCCGGTCGCGATGACCTTTATCGCCGCCGCTGCCTTTCTAGTAATTTTTGGCGATTACAATTCAACCACATTCCTGATCACGGCGGGCTATTCAAAGGTATCATCCGTGGTTCTTCTTGCGATCCCCCTGTACATTCTCGCAGGCGGTATCATGACCCAAGGCGGCATTGCGAAACGCCTGCTTGAACTGGCTGACAGCATTCTTGGCCGCTATCGCTCGGGGCTTGGGGTCGTGACGGTAATCACCACCGCCATTTTTGGCGCAATCTCGGGCATGGCTTCATCAGCCGTGGCGGCCATTGGTTCCATCGCGATCCCGCGTATGGTCGAGCAGGGATATGATCGCGGCTATGCCACCTCACTGGTCAGCTGCTCTGCGGTTCTGGCGCTGCTGATCCCGCCAAGTGCAACAATGATCCTTTATGGCTGGGTCACGGGCACCTCGATTGCCGCGTGTTTCCTGGCACCGCTTTTGCCGGCTTTGTTGCTGATCGCGCTGTTTTCATTCTGGAACATGGTGCTGACTAAGAAAATGGACATTCAGGTCGCCGAGGTTCAGCCCTTCAAAGTTCAGATGAAAACAGTCTACCAACGTGCCCGCGAGGCAGGGTTCGGTCTGGCCATGCCGCTCATCATTCTGGGCTTTATCTATGGCGGGATAACAACTCCGACCGAGGCCGCCGCGGTGGCCGTGATCTACGCCCTGCCAGTGGCCTTTCTGATCTATCGCGAACTGACGTTTAAATCCTTCTACGATGTTGTCTGGAAATCTGCTCAGGTCACGGCCGTTCTGATGCTGGTGATCTTTACCGCCAACATGCTGGCGCGCGTTCTGACGTTGGAAGAGGTTCCTCAGCAAATCCTGCAATCCATGCTGGCAATCTCGGACAACCCAATTGTCCTGATGCTTCTGGTCAACGTGTTTCTTTTGATGATCGGCATGTTCATGGAGGACGTCTCGGGCATCCTGCTTGCGGCGCCGCTGCTGCTGCCGGTTGTGACTGAGGCTGGCGTTCACCCAGTTCATTTCGCTGCGATTATCGGTACCAATCTGGGCATGGGGCTGATTACACCACCAACTGCGCCGATCCTGTATTTCGGTACGCTTATCGGGCAGACCACGCTTGCCAAGGTCGTAAAACCGACATTGGTCTTCGTGTTCCTCGCCTATTTCCCGGTTGTTCTGATCACCACGTTCGTTCCTGAGCTTTCACTTTGGTTGCCAAGACTGGTCACAGGACTTTGAGGAAAGGGATACTTCATGAAACTACGATTTCTTGTCCCCGTTGATGTGGAAGAGCGGCTTTCCTGGATCGCGGTTCTGCCCGAACTACAGCTTCACGCAAAAGGAAATGAAATCGAGCTGACAGAGGTGGCCGTAGTCCCGGAACTGGGCACCGTAATTGCCCAGGCCGCCCAGGCCGCACCGCTGGCATCAATCGTGCCCGCTGACCTGAAAGTCAGGGCATTGGAGGTCACGCAAGAGCATCTGGACGATATGACGAAAGACAGCGGGTTCAGCAAAATCAGCCGCATCGTACGATCAGGAAACGTATACTCGGAAGTTCTGAAAACGGCTGAAGAGGTTTCGGCAGATATGATCGTGCTGATGTCAAATATTCCTGGTTTCGGAAACTACATGTTGGGGACCAATGCGGCCAAGACTATCAACCACGCCACGTGCTCTGTGCTAGTCGTTCGGCCCAAATAGAAAGATAATTCGATGACCGAACCCCATACTGCCCCTGCGTTTTACCGCGCCGGTCCGCTATCTGTTGCCGTGATCATGACCGGCGGTACCATCGCCAAAAGCTATGACCCCGCTAAGGCCCGGCTCTATAACTTTGAGCTTAAGGTAAAGGACATCATCGACGGGTTGCGCACCGATGACCTACGGATCACCTTCATCGACTTGATGCAATTGGATTCACTCGACATTGGTGACGCCGAGCGTGTTCGGATTGCCGAGGCAGTGGCAGAAGCCAGTAAGCGCCACGATGCAGTCCTTGTTACGCATGGAACGGACAGCATGCCGCTCAGCGGAGAGGTGTTGTGCGCAACCACGGGCGCTGCAACTGTGCCGGTTATCTTCACAGGTGCCATGGTTCCTTTTTCCGTCTCTGGCACAGACGCTATTCAGAATGTGACCGAGGCGCTGTTGGCGCTGCGCCTGCTGCCTCCCGGAGCCTACATCGCCTTCCACAACCGTATCCTTTCGCTCCCGGGAGTTCGAAAGGACTACGATAGCCTGACCTTCGAAGAGGCCTGAATTATGACCAGAATTGAAACCGACAGCCTTGGCCAACGAGAGCTCCCCGACACCGCACTCTACGGTGTCAACACTCTTCGTGGCATGGAAAATTTCGACATTTCACCACTGACAATCGGCACTGAACCAGCCTTTGTCAGCGCTCTGGCAGCGATTAAAAAAGCGGCTGCCAAGGCTAACGGCGAAATCGGCGCAATCAGCGCGGATCATTGCGCTGCAATCGTTGCTGCCTGTGACGAAATCATCGCCGGAAAGCATCACGACCAGTTCGTTGTCGACTTGCTTGAGGGATCGGGCGGCACCTCAATTAATATGAATACGAATGAGGTAATCGCAAACCGGGCGCTGCAGATCTTGGGGTATGGCGCAGGGCAATACGACGTACTCAATCCTAACGACCACATAAACTCGGGCCAATCCACAAACGATGTGGTGCCCTCAGCAGTGAAACTGGCCGTGCTCAAAAAATCCGACACTCTGATCTGCGCGTTGGGCCATCTGGCGGAGACATTGCAGGCAAAGGCCGAGGAATTCGCCCATGTGCTGAAAATAGGTCGCACTTGCATGCAGGCGGCGCAGCCAATGACACTTGGTCAGGAATTCAGCGGCTATGCCGCTGCTTTGTTCCGTGCACGGGACAAAGTAAGGGACGCAGTTTCAGATTTGTTGGTCTTGCCTTTGGGGGGAACGGCCATCGGCACCGGCCTCGGTGCACAACCAGGCTACAGGGATGCTGTATATAAGCATCTTGCAGCCGATCTGGGGAAACCGGTGCGGCCCGCCGACAACCTTTTTGACGGCATGCAAAACGCCGATAGTTTTGCTCGCGTATCGTCCGAATTTCGCATCGCCGCCGAGGTCATCGGAAAAATCAGCCTTGACCTGATCATCCTGTCCTCTGGCACAAAATCCGGCATTGGTGAAATCAAGCTACCCTCGGTTCAGCCGGGCTCCTCCATCATGCCCGGCAAGGTGAACCCGGTTCTGCCGATGATGATGCAACAGGTTGCCTATGCGGTTGTTGGCAATGATGCTTCCGTTTCGCTGGCATCAATGGGAGGTCAGCTTGAGATTAACCATTTCGAGCCCGTCATCGCTGCCCGCATGTTCGACAGCATGGATCTTCTGACGCGGGGCAGTCGGATTTTTGCAGGCAAATGTATAGCTGGAATACGCGCGCTCGAGGATCAGGCATTGGAGAACCTTCTGGGCTCTTCGGCCCTTGCGACGGTTTTTGTGCCCAAACTCGGGTACTCGCGGGTTTCCATGATTGTCAAAGAAGCTGAAGCAGAGGGGAAACTTTTCGTGGATGCCGTTACCGAAATGGGACTGCTGTCCGAAGATGAAATCATTCGGTCTTTGCAGGAGGCTGCTGGTCAATAAGTTCTGGAGAAGGTCACCAACGAAGTACAGTTTCTGTATTAAAACAGGATTTTGTAGGGAGGGCATTCGATAATTTCTAAACCCTCCGCCTTCAGGAGTTCAATTGGGCGGCGTACGGTGCCGTGATTGTTTTTGTGAGCTCTGCGGTCGCGCGTTTTCCACCTCAAAAAGTTTACTGGCTTGCCAACACGCCATTTAATCTGAATTAGAAGTTCCCTGGTGCGATAACTAGTTCATTGGCTGAAACCGTCTGCCGGAGAAGACCCGCGAGCTGAGCCATTGGCGATCTCGTTGATTGAAGAACTGAGGCGGCGGCGTATCCTGATCCCGGCGCGCCGTACCGGTGAATTGATTGTGAGGCACGCGGCAGTCTGGCCGGTGAAAGTTTGCGGGTCACGGTGCAAAACCTGCGTCGTATGGCCTTGCCACGGCTGTAGGCAGTTTTGTTGGCCGCCTGCTTGCGGCCTGAAGAACAGCTCTCCAATCTTGCACTTGATATGTTGGGAAAAATTGTTCGGCCGAAGCTTTCGAAAGGCGGAATAACAAAGCCCAGACAAGGCATCCACTCTCTTGATGGACATCATCCGCCCCCTGCAGTTTCTCAAAGCCTTTTGCCGTGAGGCACTGACGGCCCTCCTGCAAACCGGTGATCTCAACGGAATGTTGGACACGGCCAATTGGGATGAAATCGAGAAGATCCCGAGGGTTATTTGGATGCGTTTCCGATGACCCCTGAACAGCGTATAAAAATAGACGATAGGGACTGGCTGGGCATGCTGACGTTGGGCGGCAATATTTGCTATACGTTCAAACTGGCTAGAATTGTTGCAGGGGTCGGAACTTCTCATGTGCCAGCTATTGGTGCAGCAAGCGATCAGGGAAAAGATCAGAATGACTACTTCAAACCGATGTTCAACGACCATGCCAGCGCGTTTTCGGTCGAGGTTATCAATACATTCGTGCTTGGGGTCGCTGATGGCTATGCTCCGGCCGATGAAGGTTATAGTCCGCGCCAGGTCCCTTATGTGCATGGCCATGCAGACTTTGCTTCTCACATCTTTGACAACATGTTCTTGGACAACCTCCAGGACAATGCTGAGAAACTCACAAAGATCAGCCATACTGATTACATTCGGGATGCCGGCTCTGAAGGAATTGAGTTGATCATGTGGCTGGTTAGGCGCGGCGCAATGGAAAAGCCCCGCGAGATATATCGTCACTATCATGTGCCCGTTTCATATTCTGCGGCAGGCGTCTTCTTTCCCTTAGTAGAATAGGGCATTCCCTAAGATCTGTACAAAACCGCCCGGCGTTCTGCCGGGCAATCAATGCAGTGCTCAGAACTCCGTTCTTGCAAAGAAGAAAGTCCAGATCCAAAAAAACCCCTATTATTTCCTGACCTGAAATAAGTCCTGTAATGGCCCTAGCCCTAGACTTTGGCCGGATTTTCGATGTCGCGACCTAAGGCCGCAAGATCTGAATAGCGATCTCCGATCCGGTGATGCGGACGGCCGCCAGTCGCGGCACCAAGTGCCACCACGATTTCATCCGGGCCGGGCGCGTCATAAATGGAGAACTGAGTGGTCAGGTAATGCGAACGACGTCCGGTATCATGTTTATCCATCAAAGGCACATTAACCACGGTGTTGGCAGGACCACGGGTGTTGGTGAAACCCAGATAACTTTTGGCGCCAACTGCTTGGCGGTAGAAATTGCCAAATTGCAACGTGTGGATCAGTGCTGACGCATGCTCTAACTCGCAATTCACACCTGCCACGCAGGCCTTGCCGTAAGCTTCAATGGCGTCGCCGGAACCTGCCAGTGCGATCAGCCGGTTGGTCAGCATTTCCCCCAACAGGGGCGCGATGCGTTGGATATCTGGCTGCAGATCTTCGACATATCCGCGCCCGGCCCAAGGATTGGTAACCACCGCTGCAACCCCGATGATGCGCAGGACCGGGTCTGCTGCACGAGGGCCTTCGCGATGAATATCTTCGTCAAAAGTAACAACTTTTCTAAGTTCTGGAAACATGGGTGTGCCTTTCGGTCAGTGTGTGGAAGGATCTACGGCCAAGATGCGGTGCACCCTGCCTTGGGTCTCGTCGCCCTGGTAAATACCAAAGCTGCCATGGCGAAATTCTTCGATATAGCGGGCGACCATTGACCGCTCTGCCGTGTTCGAAATGCACTCCAGTGGAACGTCATCGAGCGTAAAATAGCGATATCCTTGCGGCGCCTCACCACTGGCTGACCCGTGATAATAGATCCCGTGCCCACCGGATTCACTGTCCTGATAGACTGCGTAGAGAAAATCGAGGTGGGCGGACAATCCATCTGCCTTCAGCGCGGCGGTAAGTCCGGCGCGGCTTTTGTTTTGTGCTGGAGCCCTCGGGACCGCTATGGAACCATCTGGGGTCACCGTGAACAAAAGTTCCTGATCGCGTGCAGCAAGGGCGCCGATCGAGACATCGCCGTGTTGGCTAGCCGCCGAAACCAGTGGTCGCTCTAACCCCAGTGTGAAGTAATTTCCCTTGAAATAACCCAATGGCGGCCCATCGCGCGTTTCATAACTGATGACCCGACCAATCAGAACAATGTGGTCTCCGGCATCCACCATCTGCTCTCGGCTGCACACAAAACCGGCGAGAGTGTCGTCGAGCAGCGGCATGTCGGCAGCACCGGAATGCCAGTCGGCGATGTCAAATTTTTCTGCTGACTGTGACGCGAACAACCCCGAGATTGCCTTTTGCTCTTCATTAAGAACGTTGATGGAGAAATGTGGGGCGGAAGTGAATGTATCGAGACTCTGCGCTGTTTTTGCGATGCAGATCAGCAAGAGCGGCGGATCCAGCGATACAGAGGAAAAGGAATTGGCGGTAAAACCGCGTGGTGTACCATCCGGCTGCCTGGTGGTCACCACGGTAACCCCGGTGGCAAAACTGCCAAAGGCGTTGCGCAGGGCGCGTTTGTCGTTGTCGGTCATTTCTGGAACGGCGGGGGCATGCAGGTAGGTGTCATTATCTGCGCCCAGACGGGGCGGTGTCTGAACCGCCGGTAAGGGCGCATTTTCGAACCGCAGCGGGTTGGCCGCTACAGTCCAGGGTTTTGCCCCTTGGTCCGGATGCGGAACCTGTGCCAACATTTTGCGCGCCGCAACATGCGGATCGGCCATAATATCGGCGATATCTTGCAGCGGTCCAAAGGGCACCAACCCGCCAAGCAGGCCGCTCAATTCCAACTTGCTGTGAGCTATGGTCCATTCCGACACAATTGCATTCACTGTATCACGATTTTGGGCACGGGCCGCGCGGGTGGCAAACTTGGGCTCCTGTGCCAGGTCCGGCAAGCCCATGGCGGCGCAAAGCTTGGCCCAGAACGCATCATCCACAATCCCCAAGGCCACAGAGCCATCGCTGGCCGGAAACAGGCCAAATGGCGCCAGAAACGGATGGTCATTGCCTTCGGGCCCAGGCAGAGAACCTTCAAAATCGTGGAGATAGATCGCCCGTTCACACAGGCTGATCATCGCATCATACATCGCGACGTCGACAAACTGACCCTTACCAGTAGACCCGGCCTGGCGCAGGGCTGCCATAACGCCAAAGGCCATCATGATGCCAGCAAACACGTCACCGATACCGGGCCCTACTTTGGTCGGGCTGTCGGGCGCGGGGCCGGTCAGCGACATGATGCCGCCCATCGCCTGTGCCACAACGTCATAGGACGGCCAGTTGCCATAGGGACTTTCACCAGTCCGTGGATCGCCAAAGCCACGGATTGCGGCATAGACAAGGCGCGGGTTGGTTTCAGCCAGACTTTCATAAGACAGTCCCAGCCGTTCCATCACACCGGGGCGAAAATTTTCAACCAACACATCGGCGGTATCTGCCAATCTGCGAAATGCAATGCGCCCTTCGTCGGTTTTCAGGTCCAGTTGAACGCTCTTCTTGTTTCGGTTCAAACTGACAAAATAGCCAGCCCATTCATGATCCGGATCGTCATCACGAAAGGGTCCGTTTTTGCGGCTTGTATCGCCACCGGCACTCTCGACTTTGATCACTTCGGCACCGTGGTCGGCCAGCATCATCGTGCAATAGGGACCGGACAGCATGCGGCTCAGATCAAGAACACGAAGACCCGTTAGAATGCCCTTGGATTGGGGATCAGACATGCTGCGTTTCCTTGTAGTTCTGCTGTAGGAAGTTCAACAGGGGCAAAGTGACAGCATCCGGATTTTCGGCCAGAGCCATATGGCGTAATCCTTTCAGTATATGAACTTCCGAACCTGAAATTTCCGCTGCAATGGCCTGGGACATAGCCGGCCCGTTGCCATAGTCCTCGGTGCCGGTCATCACTAAAGTAGGACAAGAGATTGGCGGCTGTGGCGCGATGATTTCCGCGATCCCATCCGCCAAAACCCGATAGTTTCGGTGATAGATTGCAATGTCATTGGCCAACACCCAAGAGCGCACCAGATCCATCGTCGCTGGGTTGGCCAGGCGAAAGCCATCGGTAAACCAACGTTCCAATGCGGCCTCGATCGTCGAGGCAGACCCTTCCAGACGCGCTTGCTCGACACGATCAAGGATCGCTGTCTGGGCAAGATCGCTGCGCTGGTGTGGTGAATGAAGAACCACCAGAGAGGAAACACGGTCTGGTGCATCCTGGGCGATGCGGCGTGCAATCATGCCCCCCAGAGAGAAGCCGACAATTGTTGCCTTTTTGACCTCGCAGAAATTCATAAGCGTTTGAAGTTGATCTGAAAACAGCTTTAGACAGGGATCATTTGGTGGCGCCACACTGTCGCCGTGTCCAAACAGATCATAGATTATCACATCGTAGTTTTTGGTCAGTTCAGGCAGCTGCCACTGCCAGACGTCGCGGTTCAGGCCAAGCCCGTGGACCAGAATCACTGTGGGTTTCCCAACCGTGCCTGATCGCTCAAACGCGGTCCCATCAGAAGAAATCAACGGCATTTATTCGCCCTCCTCAAGCGGGCGATACGCCATCACTTCGACCTCGACCCGCACATCTACCAGCAATTCACTGACCACAGCCGAGCGGGTAGGCGGGCTTGAGGGGAAATACTCACCATATACTGCATCGAACCCGGGAAAATCATCGCGGGACCGCAGCCAGACCATCGCCTTGGCAACGTCTGTCAATTTGCAACCGGCAAGCTCCAGAGTTGCCTTGATATCGTCCAGAACCGCACGGGTCTGATCCTCAATAGTTCCGGTCGTCATAGGGGATCCATTCCGCATTGGAATCTGCCCCGTCAAAAACACGAAATCACCCGCACGCATGGCTCTGGACAGGGACAAAGTACGCCCGCCAATCTCCAGCGGGTCACCGATTACCTGAAGTTTATTTTCCATCTGAGCGCCTCCTGAGACAAGCCTAGGCGCCATGCGACAGTGTAGCGTTGGTAATTTTCGTCGCTCAGCGTCGAAAAATCGCATGTGTCGGCGGTGTTTCGATCCAAGAATGGGATTCGAAACAACAAAGGGGTGACGTACATGGCCGAAATCAAATCCTACAAAATGCTGATTGACGGCGAATGGACCGGTGCTTCCGATGGCCATACATTTGACAGTGTGAATCCCGCTACCGGCGAGATCTGGAGCCAAGTTCCAGAAGCCACTGCGCAGGATGTCGATCGAGCCGTCCGCGCGGCGCATCGCGCATTCATGACCGGCCCCTGGTCAAAACTGACCCCGACAGAACGCGGCAAGTACTTGCGTCGGTTAGCTGATTTATTGGCCGATAAGTCCGAAGACCTGGGCCGAACTGAAACGATCGACACAGGTAAGATGCTGAAAGAAACCAAGTGGCAGGCGAAATATATTGCCGAGTTTTTTCAGTTCTATGCGGGATGTGCGGATAAGATCAGTGGCGAAACCCTGCCCATCGACAAGCCCGACATGTTCGTCTTTACCGACCGTGAACCGCTGGGCGTGGTGGCTGCAGTGGTACCTTGGAACTCGCAATTGTTCTTGGTGGCAGTGAAAATTGGCCCGGCTCTGGCGGCGGGCAATACTGTAGTTCTGAAAGCCTCGGAACATGCCTCGGGCGCGATGTTGGAGTTCGGCAAGTTGATCGAACAGGCCGGCTTCCCACCCGGTGTGGTAAACATCGTGACTGGCCATGGTGACCCCTGCGGCAGCACCTTGACCAGCCACCCGCTGGTGGCGCGGATCTCTTTCACCGGTGGACCCGGCGCGGCGCGCCACATCCTGCATAACTCGACGAAAAACTTTGCTGAAGTTTCGTTGGAGCTGGGCGGAAAATCACCGTTCATCGTGTTTGACGACGCCAATATCGAAAGCGCGGTGAATGGCTCGATTGCCGGGATTTTTGGAGCCACAGGGCAAAGTTGCGTTGCTGGGTCACGGCTGTATCTGCACGAGGATATTGCCGACGAATTCCTTGACTGGATGGTGGCCTTGGCAAAGGACATTCGCATTGGTGACCCGCTGGCCGAAGACACCCAGATGGGGCCGCTGTGTACCCAAGGACAATTGGAGTGTGTCGAACGCGAGGTCGCCTTTGCTCAAGAGGAAGGCGGCACGCTGCTGTGCGGCGGCAAGCGACCCAAAGGGATGAGCGGCACGTTCTATGAGCCGACCATTATCGAGTGCCCGCGACAGGACATGCGGATTGTTGATACCGAAATGTTCGGCCCGGTGCTCAGCGTGCTGCGGTTCAAGACCGAAGAAGAGGTGATTGAACTGGCCAATGACACCGTCCACGGATTGGCTGCCGGAATTTTCACCCAAGATGGCGCGCGCTCGTTGCGGGTCGCCAAGGCGGTGAGGGCAGGAATCGTTTGGGTCAATACCTACCGCGTGGTCTCTCCGATTGCCGAGTTCGGCGGCAATGGTGGCTCGGGCTATGGCCGCGAGAGCGGCATGCAAGCGATGTACGATTACACCCGTCCCAAAACCATCTGGGTAAACACATCATCTGAGCCGATGGCAAACCCATTCGTAATGCGCTGATATTGAAGGATAAGTAGAGATGAAATTCCAACTGGCAATCAACCTTGAACGGATCACCGATAGCGTCAGCATGCAGGCCGTCCGCGATCACACTCTGGAAATGGTGAAGATGGCAGACCAAGGTGGTTTTGAAATCATTTGGTCAGCTGAACATCACGCGATGGAGATGACAATTGCTCCGAACCCATTCCAACTGCTGACTTGGTGGGCCGAGCACACAGAAAACGCCCGCCTTGGCACCGCCGTGGCCGTCGCGCCCTATTGGGATCCGATCCGTCTGGCTGGCGAAGCTGCGATGACCGACCTTTTGTGTGACGGACGTCTGGAATTCGGAATTGGATCAGGGGCTTATCAGCGCGAGTTTGACCGCATGCACCCCGGTTTGAAGCAAACCGATGCCTGGCGCTACATGCACGAACTTCTGCCAGCGGTGAAGGAGTTGTGGAAGGGAGATTATACCCACAACGGCGAATTCTGGAGCTTCCCAAAATCGACTTCGGTGCCAAAACCGGTGCAAAAAGAGGTGCCTATCTGGGTCGCCGCCCGCGCGCCGATCACTTTTGATTACGCGGTTAAGCATGGCTACAATATCCAGTCTTGGCCGCTGACCCGTCCGATAAGCGAGGTCGAACTGTATCTGTCGCGTCTGGACGAGGCGATGGCGAATAATCTCGGCAAAAAACGTCCCAAGGTCGCAATAATGCGCCACGCAGCGCTTTATGAGAGCGAAGATCAGGCTCATGTGCCAATCGCAGCAGCCCGACGTCAACTCAGCCAGTTTGAGAATCTGTTCAAGAACCTGGATGATGTTGTGAACGGTTTCGCCAAGCAGATCCCGTTGGAAGATCTGGAAAACCGCGCCGAATACGACCCCGAAATGCTGCGTGAAAACCTGATGTTTGGCACTCCCGATCAAGTGATCGAGAAGCTGAAAACATACGAGTCTTTGGGCGTCGATAGTTTCATCTACTACGCCAGTCTCGGGCTGGGTCATGCTGAACAGAAACGTTCAATGGAACTGTTCTGCTCCGAAGTCATCCCGGCCTTTGCCTAACTCAGACCAAAAAGGAGACGCGCGCATGTCAAATGGCGTCGAAGTGACCCGCAACGGTCACGTACTAGAAGTAAAAATGAACAAACCTAAGGTCAACGCCATCGATATCCCGATGAGCCAGGCCCTGGGCGCAGCCTTTGCCGAACTGCGCGATGATCCCGAGCTGCGCGTTGGAATTCTGACCGCTGAGGGTGATAAACTGTTCTCGGCCGGTTGGGATCTGAAGGCGCTGAACTCGGGCGAGATGCAGCTGGATAATTGGTGGGAAACAGCCGATTATGGCGACGGCGGTTTTGCCGGGCTGACTGAGAACTGGAACCTGAACAAGCCGGTGATTGCCGCGTTGAACGGGCTGGTGATTGGTGGTGGTTTCGAGGTGGCCTTGGGCTGTGATCTGTTGATTGCCGCTGACCACGTTGAATTCGGCTTACCGGAAATGCCGCTTGGGATCGTGCCCGATGCTGGTGCTTTGCAGCGTCTGCCACGTCGCATCCCGTATAACATCGCCATGGAAATGTTCCTGCTCGGTCGTCGAATGAAGGCAGATGAGGCAGCGCACTATGGGTTGGTCAACAAAGTGGTGCCCAAGGAAAACCTGATGGAGGCGGCGCGCGAATGGGCGGCGTCGATTGCCTGGTCGGCTCCGCTGGCGATGCAGAGCGTCAAAGAAGTGCAGCGTGCCATTGAATGTGCACCACTGGAACAGGCGTTTGACAAGATGCGCACCGACCCGATGCCGACCTATCGCAAAATGTTGAAATCCAGCGATGCGGCCGAAGGCGTCGCGGCTTTCGTCGAAAAACGTGAACCCAATTTCAAAGGCGCGTGATGAGCTATCCAAATCCTGAAAGCGTCACCCGGGTCACCAGCATTGGCGGTGGCCCCATTGGCGGCGGTTGGGCGGCACATTTCCTAGCCCGTGGCTATGATGTGACGCTGTACCTGCATGACGAGGCGGAAACGCCAGCCTTCATGGCTATCCTGGAAACTGCGTGGAAAAGCCTGACAGCGCTGGGGCTGGCGCCCGGGGCCTCAATGGATCGGTTGCGTATTGTCTACGATCTGGCCGAAGCGGTTGAGGGCGCGCAATTTATCCAGGAAAGCGCCCCGGAAAATCTGGCAATGAAACAGGCGCTCTATGAACAGCTGGGGCAAATCGTACCGGCGGATGTGGTGATCTGCTCGTCGACTTCGGGGTTGACGATAAGCGAGATCCAGAGCCAATGCGCGACGCCCGAACGCACGGTCATCGGCCATCCCTTCAATCCTCCGTATCTGTTGCCCTTGGTCGAGATCGTTGGCGGTGAGCAATCCAACGCTGAGGCGGTGGCCTGGGCCGGTAAGTTCTACGAGATTGCCGGCAAAGCGCCTCTAACCTTGAAAAAGGAGATCCCGGGTTTCGTCGCCACGCGTCTGCAAGAAGCGCTGTGGCGCGAGGCGCTGCATATGGTGGCCAATGGCGAGGCCACGCCAGAGGATATCGATATTGCCCTGATCAATGGTCCTGCACCGCGGATGGCGGTTCAGGGACAATGTATGGCGTTTCATGTGGCCTGTGGGGCTGGCGGCATGGCTACCAATCTGGATCAATTCGGTCCGGCGTTGAAGCTGCCCTGGACCCGGCTTGAGGCACCTGAATTGACCCAGGACTTGCGTGATCGCATGGTTGATGGATGCAACGACATCGCTGGTGATCGCGGCTTTGAAGAAATGGCTGCCAAACGCGATGAGCAGATCGTCGCGGTACTGCGAGCAATCCGCGACACTGCCTGATCGGCTCATTTCTGAGATTGTTTAAGGTCATTCTTCGCCTTAAGCGTCTCAAGAAACTTGGACAGGGTACCGGGCCAATGCGGTGTGGTATCCTGTTCCGGCCAAGCCTGGCGATACTCGCTAGGCCGGCGACCAAAACACTTTTTAAACGCATAGGCAAAATGCGATAGCGAGTTGAACCCCGATGCGGTTGCAATTTCGCGCACCCCCAGGTCAGTCGAGATCAACAGGACCCGTGAATGCTGCAATCGCAACAACAGTCCGAATTGGACCACAGTACAGCCAACGGCCTTGTTGAATTGCCGTTCCAGCTGCCGTTGAGAAATCCCGATCGTATCGGCAATCTCTGGTACGCTGGGTGGCTCACTCATATTTCTTTCAATCAGGTCAATCGCTGCACGTACCCCAGGTTCCAGGGTCACAAGCCTGCGGCCTAGAGTTTTACGCTGTGGGGTATTTCCGGGCCGCACTGGGTGGTGCAGTATCTGGTCTGAAATTTCGCCAGCAAGGGCGTTGCCGTGGTCTTTCTGAATCAGATACAGCATCAGATCAACGCAGGAGCCTCCGCCACTGCAAGACATCATTAATCCGTCTTCGGTGAACAGTTGCTCGGAGACAATGGTATCCGGGTACTGTTCATGAAATCCTGCCAAATAGGACCATTGCGTGGTTGCCAACTTACCGGCCAATAATCCGGCGCGGGCAAAAATGTAGCTGGCCATTTCGACCGCACACAGACGTACGCCACTGCGAGATTGCAGCCGAATCCAAGGCAGCATTTTGGTGTTATTATAATGTTCGCAGCCCCAGCTTCCGACGACAAAAACCACGTCATTGCGGTCAATTTTACTAGGAGGCTGTTCGCAATTAATTGTCATTCCGTTGCTGGCAGAAATCACCTCGCCGTCAAACGAAATGAAGTTCTGTGAGTACAGCGGTGTTGGCGACAGATAGTTTGCAACGCGGGCGGGTTCCAACAATCCGGACAGCGCGAACATATTGAAGCGCGGGATAAGAACAAACCAATGCCGGGTAACTGGTTGGTTCATTTTCGCCTGTTCGGACAGTTCTTTCATTCTTACTGAATTTCCAGACTTGGTATAAAAATTCGCCTTCCAGAGTCACATTTCGGCGAATTTTCGACATTGTCAACTCAATTGGAGCCCAAAATGGGTGAAATAGAGGGAGAATGCGTGTGAATTACGAAGTTGTTGTCACCTGCGCGGTGACTGGAGCGGGCGATACAACAGGTCGAAGCCCACATGTTCCTGTCACCCCAAAAGAGATCGCCGACGCCGCAATTGAGGCCGCTAAGGCAGGAGCTGCGATCGCGCATATTCATGTACGTGACCCGGAAACCGGCAAAGGATCGCGCGACCCAAAATTGTTTAAAGAGGTCGTGGATCGTGTCCGTGACAGTGACACGGATGTCGTCATCAACCTCACCGCCGGCATGGGGGGCGACTGGGTGCCCTCAGCAGAAGATCCGGCTTTGCCCGGCCCTGGCACGGACATGATTGGCCCCGAAGAACGGCTTGCGCATATCAAGGAATGTCTGCCAGAGATTTGCTCGCTGGACTGTGGGACACTGAACTTTGGTGACGGTGATGAGATCTACATCTCAACCCCGCCGACATTGCGTAAAATGGCTGAACTGACCCTTGAGTGGGGGGTGAAACCCGAGTTGGAAGTGTTCGAGCTGGGCCACATCCGCTTTGCCCGCCAAATGATCGCAGAGGGGCTGATTGCTGATCCACCGTCCTTTCAAATTTGCCTCGGCATTCCATGGGGGGCAGATCAGAGCGTGGATACGATGAAGGTGATGAAGGACCACCTGCCGTTGGATGCCAGTTGGGCCAGTTTTGGCATCTCGCGCATGCAAATGCCGATGGCTGC
Organism: Parasedimentitalea marina; assembly: GCF_004006175.1. Taxonomy (GTDB): domain Bacteria; phylum Pseudomonadota; class Alphaproteobacteria; order Rhodobacterales; family Rhodobacteraceae; genus Parasedimentitalea; species Parasedimentitalea marina. Next base: position 14,645 of record NZ_CP033221.1, on the reverse strand, counting down.
GGCGGCTGTGGCAATGGGTGGAAATATCCGCGTTGGGCTAGAGGATAATATCTATCTGGATCGCGGCGTTTTGGCCACCAACGGCCAGTTGGTCAGCCGGGCTGTTGAGATTATTGAACGCATGGGGGGCCGCGCGGTCTCCCCGCAGGAGGCCCGCAACAGGTTAAACCTGCGCGGATCGGACAACTGATATGCCGACCGTGAGCAACACTCAGGGCAGTTTGCAAATTCGCCAACTTGGCAAGAAGTTCGGCGCATTTCAGGCGGTCAACAATATAGATCTGGAAATTCGTAAAGGTGAATTTCTGACCTTGTTGGGTCCATCTGGGTCCGGCAAGACGACCCTGTTAATGATGATCGCCGGGTTTCTGGATATTTCCTCGGGGGATATCTTGCTTGATGGCACCTCAATCGCAGGGGTGCCGCCAGAAAAGCGAGATTTCGGCATGGTGTTTCAGGGTTACGCTCTGTTTCCACATATGACCGTCCGGGAAAACATCGGCTATGCACTGGATGTCCGCAAACGCCCCAAAGCCGAAATTAAGGCGCGCGTGGATGAGATGTTGGATCTTGTGCAGTTGCAGGAGTTCGGCGATCGCAAACCTGGCCAACTGTCGGGGGGGCAACAGCAACGGGTTGCCTTGGCGCGGGCGCTGTGTTTCTCGCCTCCGGTCTTGTTGTTGGACGAGCCGCTTGGCGCACTGGACAAAAAACTCCGGGTCGAAGTCCAGGAGCAACTGAAAGAGATTCACCGTCGTGTAGGCACCACGTTCATTTACGTGACCCATGATCAAGAAGAAGCGTTGTCGATGTCCGATCGCATTGTCATCATGCGCGATGGGGCAATTGAGCAGGTCGGAACCCCACTGGAGCTCTATGAGCGTCCCACCACACGGTTTTCCGCATCCTTTTTGGGCAAGAGTAATTTTCTGGAGAACGCGGCCGGGCTTAATGCGTTGCGACCAGAAAAGATCGACATTTGCCCGACTGGAAAGGGCAGCACAGCGGTGCGGATGTCAGGAGAGATCCGTTCGATCACTTATTTCGGCTCGATGCAGCGGATCATCGTAACCGGGCTGAACGTGCCAGAGGCTGAAGAGCTGGAGGTTGATATCGATTCCTGGCGCAATCGCTACGACCTGAAGGAGGGGCAGAAAGTCGACTTGATGTGGGACGACGACGCACCCGTCAGTCTTGAGATGTGACAGCATAGGCAACCACTCGATTACCTACAGGCAGCACAAATTACTCGAATACCCAAAGGCGGCATAACAGAGGCCCAACAACCAGCCCAAACCATCAGACCGCCAAAACCCAACAAGGAGTACCAATATGCAAGACAAAAAGTTCATGCGTGAGACCCTGAAAGAAGGCGCCGAAGCGTTTCAATCAGGAAAGTTGAGCCGCCGCTCGTTTCTGACTCTTTGTGCGATGGCTGGCGTTGCAACCAGCGCTGTCATGGTTGGTGACGCGGAAGCCGCCGCCAAACAAATAGTCATGTGGAATTGGGGCGGGCAATCAGAAGAATGCCATGGCAATGCAATTGGTCAGCCATTTACCGAGCAGACCGGCATGCCGCTGCGGTTTGACACCTCTGGCCCGCTACAGGGTAAGATCAAAGAGATGGTCGACAGTGGCAATGTCACCGCTGACGTGTGTGATGCCGATTTGTTTGATGCCGTGGCTCTAGGACCGTCGGGCCACCTCGAGGCCATTGATTACAATGTTGTCGACAAGGCTAAATCCTTGCCGCAGTACACATTGGAGTATGGGGTTTCGATAATCCTCTACGGTTATGCCTTTGTCTATGACACCGAAGTTTTTGGCGACAATCCACCAACCTCTTGGGCGGACTTCTTTGACATCGCAAAATACCCTGGCAAACGCTCGCTGTACAAATGGGCCAATGGCTCGCTTGAGGCCGCGTTAATGGCGGATGGCGTTGACAAAGATGCGTTGTACCCGCTGGACATGGAAAGGGCATTGGCCAAGATCAAATCGATCAAGGACGACAGCCTGTACTGGGGTTCAGGATCCGCAGCGCATTCTATGGTGGTGAATGGCGAAGTTTCGATGGGGATGGTCTGGCAGAACCGCGGGCGCAACATCGAAAATGATACCGATGGGCGGTATAAACTGGTGATGAACCAAGCTTTGGCAATGCCGGGGGCCTATATCGTGCCCAAGGGCAACCCGGCTGGTCGCGACATGGTGATGAAGTTTATCTCGATCGCGCAAGAGCCTGCGGCGCAATTAGAACTGTTGAACTGTCTCGGCATGACACCTTCTAATCCGGAAGTCTTTGCCGACATTCCCGAGGATCAGCAACCCTATGCCATCGCGTCAGCACTCAACATCGACAAAATCGCATTCAGCGACCCCGAATGGTGGGGCGAAAACAGCGGCGATGCGGTGAATGCCTTCCTCGAGGCGATCAGCTAACGCCTCCCTAGCAGCCCGGCTGATCCTCTAGATAGCTGGGCTGCATCTTTGATGTGTTGCGCCTTACGGGCGTGGCACCGATCTCTTGTCTCTTTTGAAGGGTGGTTTTCGTGACCAATGTTCTTCGCAAATATGTCAGCCCCGGTTGGTTGCTCGTCGCCCCTTTTTTGGCACTGGTGGTCCTGTTGTATCTGGGTCCGATCCTGAACATTCTTTGGCTAAGCGTGACCGAACCGCAGCCGGGTTTGCAGAATTTCGAAAAGCTCGTCACCAGTGACACAATCGCCCGCATCATTTGGACTACGGTTCGGATTTGCGTAGTGACCACAGCCTTTAGCGTGATGCTGGGGTATTGCATCGCCTATGCGATGGTTCACGCCCACCAAAAACAACAGCATCTGATGCTGACGCTGTTGTTGGTTTCTTTTTGGATTTCCATTCTAGTTCGGACCTTCTCCTGGCTGATGTTGCTGGGCCGCAATGGTCTGGTTAACAACGGGCTAGAGGCCATTGGTGTCATTGCCGAACCCATCGCATTTATGCGCAACGAGCTGGGCGTTCTGATTGGTATGGTGCATTACATGGTGCCCTATGCAGTGTTGCCGATGCTGGTGAACATGCAGACGTTGGACACTCGGGTCATGAGTGCCTCGCGCAATCTGGGTGCCAGCGGACAACAGACATTCTTTCGCATCTACCTGCCGATGACCAAACCGGGGGTCGTGGCCGCAGCGCTGCTGGTCTTCATTCTGAGCCTTGGGTTTTACGTAACCCCAGCCGTTCTGGGCGGTGGCAAGGTCTTGATGGTGGCTGAATACATCTCGGTGCAGCTTCTGGTGACGCTGAAATGGGGCACCGCCGCAATGCTGGCCTCGCTGATGCTGTTTGGGGTTTTGGCGATGCTCTATCTGATGTCAAAATTCATGAAGCTGAGCACCGTCTTTGGGGGGAGCACATCATGAAGCCGTCGTTTCTGGCCTTGTTTAACCGCGTTGGCGCATGGGTTCTGCTGCTGTTCCTGGTGCTTCCCGCCCTAGTCGCCATCCCGGTATCCCTGACCCCCAAGCGGTTCCTGTCGATGCCCAAGGGCGAGTTCTCGCTGCGCCATTTTGAAAACCTGTTCACCAGCCCGGAATGGCTCTCCAGTTTTGGCCAAAGTGCGATCATTGCCCTAAGCACATCAGCTTTGGCCACCGTGTTGGGAACCCTGTGTGCCATCGGCTTGTGGCGGGTTACGTCGAAATACAGCGAGCTGGTGCGGGCCTTCCTTTTGCTGCCGTTGATTATCCCTCAGATTGTCTCGGCGATGGCGTTTTATCGTCTGTGGATACCACTGGGATTATTGGACAGCTATCCGGGCTTGATCCTGGCGCATACCATTTTGGCAACGCCTATGGTCCTTATAACAGTAAGTGCATCGCTAGCGAATTTTGATCCAAAACTGGAACAAGCCTCGCGTAATCTTGGGGCGTCCAGTTCAACCACCATGCGTCGGGTGATCCTGCCATCAATCCGTCCGGGCGTGTTTGCCGGCGCGTTGTTCGCCTTCATCCTGTCCTGGGACGAGATTGTGGTGACTTTGTTCATTTCGAAATTCAACGTCTACACCCTGCCGCGACGCATGTGGAACGGAATCCGTGAAAACACCGACCCGACCGTCGCCGCCGCTGCGGTTATCCTGATCGTCATTACCATAGTGGCCTTTGCGGCCTCGGCCATCCTGTCGCGCCGCCGGGCACAAATCGAAAACTCCATAGATACCTAAAGGAGGAAGATGTGACTCACACAGATTCCCACGAGAACGAGCTTCTAAAAACTACCGTCCGCGCCTTTATTAAAGGGGAATTGCTGCCCCATGAGGAAGAGGTGGACCGGTTGGGCTATGTCCCGGAAGAGATCGGCCGTCAGATCGAGGCGCGTTCCAAAGAGATCGGCCTGTTCGCTTCGAACCTCCCTGAGCGGGTTGGCGGTGGCGGCTTGAATTACACTGCCATGTCGGTGGTCGAGCGGGAGTACGGAAGAACCAGCCATGCGCTGCATTCCTGGATCGCGCGCCCAACCGAACTGCTGTTGGCCTGCGAAGGTGACCAGATCGCCCGCTACCTTGAGCCCTGCGTAACCGGCGAAAAGCGTGAGCTGTTTGCCCTGACAGAACCCGGGGCGGGTTCGGATGTGATGGGAATGAAAACCAACGCCAAACGCGATGGCGATGATTGGATTCTGAATGGCAGCAAGCATTTTATCTCGGGTCCCTGCATGCCGGATTTTGCCATTGTGTTTGCTGTGACCGGATATGATGAAACGCCCCGCGGCCCACGCAAACGTGTCACCGCATTCCTTGTTGATGTTGGCCTGAAGGGCTTCGACATCCGCGAAGGCAACAAATGCGTCAGCTATCGCGGATACAAGACATTCGAGTTGAGCTTCGACGACGTGCGTCTTGGTCCCGACCAGATTCTCGGGGCCGAGGGCAAAGGCCTGGAACTGTCGGGGAAATGGCTCGGCATGGGCCGGATCTGGGTGGGAACAACCTGCTGCGGCAAGGCTGAACGGCTTCTCGAAATGGCGACGGACTGGGCCGCGAACCGCAAACAGTTTGGCAAACCGATTGGCAGCTTTCAGGCCACCGGGTTCCGGCTGGCGGATATGACGATTGGTCTGCGCACAGCTGATCTACTGGTTGCTGACGCGGTGCGCCGTGCCGACGCCGGACAGATGGAGGACATGGACGCCGCTATGGTCAAGGTCTACTGCTCGGAGATGCTGAACAAGGTGGCGGATGACACCGTGCAGATTTTTGGCGGCATGGGGCTGATGGAGGAGCTGCCGGTACATCGACTGTGGCGCGACAGTCGGCTGGAACGGATCTGGGATGGCACTTCGGAAATTCAGCGCCATATCATCACCCGCTCTATCCTGAGGCCACTGGGTGCATGACCCCTGAACAGCGCAAAAATTTCGACCGCCTGATGTCGCCGCGCCATATCGCCTTTGTTGGCGGCGCGGACGCAATTGTCGCCATTGGCGAGGCGCGCAGGCGTGGGTTCACCGGTGAATTCTGGCCGGTAAACCCCAAACGTGCCGAGCTGGCAGGTATCCCTTGCTATGCCAGCATTGATGATCTTCCGCAGGCCCCTGATGCGGTGTTTCTGGCAGTGCCTGTTACCGCCGCCCTAGAAACCATTGCCAAGTTGTCTGCAATGGGGGCCGGCGGTGTTGTCTGCTATTCGGCTGGTTTCAAAGAATCCGGTGCCGACGGCGCCGAGGCTGAAAACCGCCTGAAAACCGCCGTGGGCGACATGGCCTTGATCGGACCCAATTGTTACGGTGTGATCAATTACCTGGACAATACAGCGCTGTGGCCTTTTGCCCACGGCGGCGACTCGCCGGGTTATGGCGCTGCAATTATCACCCAAAGCGGTATGTTTTCGTCTGATATCACCATGAGCCAGCGGTCCTTGCCGCTGACCCATATGATCTCGGCCGGCAATCAGGCAGTCATGGGGCTCGAGGATTTCATCGAAGTTCTGTGTGAAAACCCGGCGGTGCGCGCCATTGGTGTGCATATCGAAGGATTGCAGGACATCCCCAAATTCGAACGTGCTGCGTTGAAAGCTTTGCGGGCAAATACACCCATAGTGGCCTTGAAAACCGGTAGCTCGGCGATTGGCAGCGCCTTGACAATCAGCCACACAGGGTCCTTGTCTGGGGCCAATGAGCTATATCAAGCCCTGTTTGACAGGTTGGCTGTCATCAGTGTGACCAGTCCGTCGCAGTTTCTGGAAACTCTGAAATACCTGTGTGTAGTGGGCGCACCCGCCGGAAACAAAGTAGCTGGTTTCACCTGTTCAGGTGGCGGCGCAACTATGTTGGCGGATCATGCCGAGACCATCGGTCTGGACTTTCCTGCCTGCGATGAAGATCAGGCGAGGGCTCTAACCAAGCTTCTTCCAGCCATAGCCACGGTGTCGAACCCGCTGGATTATACCACGCCAATTTGGGGTCAATCCGAGTTAACAGAGCCGGTTTTCGCCACTGCCATTGCGGGCAATGATGTGAATTCAGCTCTCTTGTTGCAGGACTATCCAGCACCGGGGTTGGATGAATCCAAATTCTGTTATCAGAATGATGCCAAAGCCTTTGCCAGGGCTGCGGCCAGCTCAGGGGTGCCTGCTGCAATCTGTGCTACCCTGCCTGAAAACATGGATGCAGAAACCCGCGCCTTGCTGATTGAAAACGGTGTGGCGCCGATGCAGGGCATACACGAAACGCTGAATGCGATAGCGGCAGCCGCGCAATGGCGTCAACGCGCCGCCAGTATTCTGGAAAATCCGACGTCTGCGCTGGCGCCCCGGACGATATCTGAAAATATGGTACTCATGGACGAGGCTAAGGGGAAATCTCTGCTGGCCGATGCAGGTCTGGCAGTCCCTGCTGGGCAATGTGTTTCTGGTGCCAATGCCGCTGATGTTGCGGCCTTAATCGGCTTTCCGGTTGTGATCAAAATGATGGGTCCCAAACTGGCGCACAAGACCGAGGCAGGTGCGGTTGCCCTGGGCCTAAACAACGTCGAGGCGGTGGCGCAGGCCCTAACGGCCATGCGGGCGGCGGTTTTGACCTATGACAAGACAGCCGTCACTGACTGTTTCCTGGTCGAGGCAATGGCAAAACCCCCGGTAGCGGAGCTGATTGTTGGCATCCGACGTGACCCGCTATTTGGCCTAGCGATGACACTTGGCTCGGGCGGCGTGCTGGTAGAGCTGATCGGCGATGCCACAACGCTGCTGCTGCCCTGTGGCCAACAGGATATTCGCGCAGCGATTGCCAGCCTTAAGGGTGCCAAGCTAATGCAGGGATTTCGGGGGCTACCTGTTGTAGACTTTGATGCCTTGGCCTCGCATCTGGCAGACTTGGCCGCCTTTGTGCAGACCAGTGACACCCCGATTGTAGAGTTGGAAATCAACCCGTTATTTGTCTATGAGGATAAGGCGTTGGCCGTCGATGTTCTGATCCATACCGAGGCCGGGACATGACACGAAAGGTCTCTCCAAACCCTGATTTAGCTGTTGGAAAGACCCACAAACAACGCTGGAACAGCCCGCCGCACCGTCGTCACGGATTTCACAACGCGCATCAATTGTTCCGACGGTCCATGATGTTTCGCTCGCGCAATGTGTTGCAGCTGGTCCCAAATGAAGACCCGGAATTCGCGGCGCATGCCTCTGTTACGGCCCTAACTGGAACAGAGGCATTTTCAGCGTTGGTCTGCCTGCGCGCAGATCAGATCTTGTTGGCACGGGCGGCACTGGACTTTTCAGTCACACAACCGCATTCCATCCAATCCATCACCAAGATGCATATCCATCTTATCGTTGGTCTACTGCAAAAGCAGGGGCTGCTGGATCTGGGCCAGACAGTGGATCACTATCTGCCAGACATTGGCTCTGGGTACCGGGGGGCTGTACTGCAGGATCTGTTGGACATGAACATTGCCAACAATTTTACCGAGGATTACGCCAATCCGCAGGCAGATTGTTACAGGGAGGAAATTGCATTGGGCTGGCGGCTACCGCCAGAAGGTCAGCCAGACTTGAGCCTGCGTGAGTTTGCCTTCAGCATTACAGGCGGGGATTTGACCAACCGATCTGGTCACGCCGATTACAAATCGGCCAACACTGATGTTCTAACCCTTATTTGCGCCCAAGTCAGCCCGCGTCCCATGGCCTCGTTGATCGAAGACATTACGGATTTGGCCGGATATGAAGGATCTTTTACCATTAGTGCCAGCTGCGACAGGTTGCCTGCATTTTCGGGCGGCGGCTGTCTTAGCGCCATGGATCTTGCCCGGTTTGGCTTGTTGTTCACCAAAGAGGGTTGCAGTCCCGGAAATCATCCTTTCTTGCAGACCACCGTATCGCGCCAGGCCCCCTCTATGTCACCGCCTAAGGACTGGCTTCGCTACAGCAATCACGTGATGACAGATGACCGGTTTATCGGGCATGCCGGATACGGGGGGCAGTTCCTAATGGTGGATCAGAAAACCGGGCTGTCTTGCGCCTATTTGAGTGTCCTTACGAATGAGTCCGGTTATGATGATAGCTATATGGAGCAAGTCATTAGGCATCTCAGAGACATTTGCCAAATGCATGAAACATAATAGCGGCCCCCGAGTAGGTTCTATCCTAAGCCAGCAATAGCCCCCCGCTTGGGCGCGGTCCGAAATATTTCGCTCCAGAACCGCGTTTTTTGGTATAGTGGATGAAGGTTTTACCCGAGTACGCTCCTGAAACCCTTGAGGTAATCAAGCAATTACCTATGCAAGTGAACGTTGAGAACGCTGCTAAAGCTCTTCGGTCTCCAGCACTTTTCGCGCCACGCGAATACACTCTATTGCTTGGGGTACACCGCAATAAATTCCAATCACGTGGATGATGGCCCGGAGTTCCTCTTGTGTGACGCCATTGGTAATTGCACCGCGGCAGTGGATCTCCCACTCGTGCATCTTACCCAACGCCCCAAGCATTGACAGGTTCATCATTGAGCGTGTCTTGGCGTCGATGACGTCGTCACCCCACCCGAAACCCCAGCACCATGCGGTCATGGCTTCCTGGAAAGGTCGTGAAAAGTCATCAGCGGCAGCCAGGTTCTTTTCAACATATTCAGCGCCCAGGGTGGCCTTGCGTTGCTCGAGTCCTTTTAGGAACAGATCTTCGTCAAATACGCTCATGCGCAGTCTCCGTTGCTTAAACTTCATGACCCAAAGCTTAGATCCAGCCTTTCAAATAGGCTAGGGTAATGATGCGTGTGTTGTTGTGAGCAATACGTGGACTGCGACCTTTGAGCGGGGTTGATTTTGGAGTATCATGTTGCCTAGTCACAGACTTTTTCTACGAAGAGTTCAGCGGGGACTGTTGCATTATTCAAGCAGGATACAGAGCAGTCGATGATTTGGGCATGTTACGCTGCCAATGCGACTATAATTTTGGTTGAAGGTCATCTCGTCTCTGACGCCAGGTTGCTTAGTATGAATATGCCCGTTTTTGATCGTTCTGATCGTTTCTATTCCTTGAAACGTAGCCTTTGTGGTTGGCAACGATCGGAATCTTTGTCGGTAGCCCAAGCATTTCAATGCTGCGTCGTCACTTTCCACTCGATTGTTGAAACTTTCGATCACTGAGTGTGATGTAGTCAAAATTCGGTTTATATCAGTGGTTTAGTTCACGAATTTAGCCAAGTAAATGCAACAGTCTCCCCGCAGAGCCTCTAACTGTTCAGCAATTGGTATATGTGGTTTCATTCAGTTTCCACCCGGCCAAGGAGCTTCCAGGGGTGGCTATGTTTCGCCCACCCCATATTGTCGCGCGCTTTCAAAGAGCAGTTCACACAAAGACTGGGCAGAGCTGCGCGGTATCAACATATTGAAATGTTTCTCCTCACGCCAAAGGGTGACGCCAACATGATGAAACACCGTGCTTGCCACGGCCCTCGCCGGAAAGGCTGAAGGCCTTAGGTTCAGCGGTAAAAAATGGTTGAGAAGGATCTCAGCATGATCGCCTCCTACACGCAGCCAGCACCGCGAATCCTGCATGTCCAGAACCGCGCCAACATCTGGCGCCAGTTTTGATGCAGAAACCACTGCTCCGGGAGGGGTAACCAACCACCACTTCAACGGTTCAACCCGCAACACAACCGCCTTCGAACCAGCAACGCTCTGGCCTGGCATGGGTGCTTGCGCGCAGCCTGCCATAGCAGCGACCTCAGCACCGGTTTGCGCCAGAGTCGCGCCCCAAGCGGAAATTTGCACCATGCCGAATCCTGAGATCTCTTCCAGGGTGACACCTGCCGTCCCAATGACGCCAAGGTTGTCCGGCTGACGTCCGGTCTGCATTAATGAAGTTGGATTAGCCATGCATCCGCTCCCCTTTTGGGTCAAACATATGAGGGGAGACGATCTCGACAGTCACATCGCCCTTTCGTACCGGATCGGTTGCAGTCACCAATTTACCCTGCCAGGCGTCATGCCCGCCGGATATAAAGCCAATGCCAATCCAGTGCCCGAGGGCCGGAGAATGGGTCACTGCGGTGATCCACCCTTCGCCAAATCCCGAGATTTCCCCCGGATTGCAAAGCAACGCGCCACCGTTGAAACTCTCGCTACGGTCTTTCGGGAAGATTCCGACTAACTGTGGTCGATCTGAGCGTTCCAGCGCTGGACGTTTGCGCAGGGCGCTACCGATAAAGGACTTCTTGGGCGAGGCCATCTTGCCCAGACCCGCATCATCAATCGTCACCCGTCCATCCAGTTCTGCACCCGTAACATGCCCCTTTTCAATTCTGAGAGTGCCAAGAGCCTCGAGACCGTACAGGCACCCCCCTAAAGGCTCTGATGTGGCCCACAACAAGTCCATCATCGCCTCGCCATTGTTGGCATGGACATAGACCTCATAGGCGAGCTCGCCCGAAAAACTAATCCGCGCAATCAGGCACTTGATCCCGCCTTTAAGGCGGGTCTCCCTCACGCCCATAAAGGGCAGGTTTTCCGCAGAAATTACCTCTGGGTCCTCCACACAGGCAGCAATTGCCGCACGGGTTTTAGGACCCGCTACGGAAACGCCAGCCCATTGATCCGAGACAGAGCTGACGTGAACTTTCAACTCTGGCCACCGCAGCTGCAACAACTCTTCCAGCCAGACCATGACCTTGCCGGCCCCAGTGGTGGTTGTGGTCAACAGAAAGTCATTTTCCGACAGCCGCCAGGTGGTGCCATCGTCCATAACCATGCCATCATCACGCAGCATGATGCCGTAGCGGGCCTTGCCCACGGCCAGTTTGGCAAAGGCATTGCTGTAGATCCGGTTCAGGAACTCCGAAGCGTCGGGCCCCTGTACCGCGATTTTGCCCAGTGAACTCACATCACAAATGCCGAGGGTGTCACGTACCGTGGTGGCCTCTCGAACGTAAGTCTCGTTGAAACTCTCTCCCTTTCGGGCAAAATACCATGGCCGGTGCCAAAGACCCGCATCAGTCATGGTGGCGCCATGGCGCAGGTTCCAGTCATGCAACGGGGTGCGGCGCAGGACCTTAAAATGACTGCCTGTATTACGCCCCGCCAGGGCCCCAATCGCCACTGGAGTATAAGGCGGCCGGAAACGAGTGGTGCCCACGGCAGGGATGTCTTTGCCCAGGGCCTCTGCCATCAGGGCCAGGCCGATGATGTTGCCCACCTTGCCCTGATCTGTCGCCATGCCCAAGGTGGTATAGCGCTTGAGGTGCTCGACCGAGACAAATCCCTCTTGATGTGCCAAGCGTATATCACTGCTGGTGACATCATGTTGCAGGTCAACAAAGCTCTTGGTCGTTTTGTCGGCCAAGCGCACCTCATAGACAGGCTTGATGGGTGTCTCCCAGCCAGCCAATGCAATCTCGTCAGCCTTTTGGCCCGTGGCCAGGTGTGCCGCCGCGACGCCTGATGCCGCGCAATCCGTAGTATTCCAGTGACCGGCGGCCGCTCCGGCCATCGTTACGTTCTCTGAACAAGGTGCTGGCAGGAAGCAAGCCAGTGTATGATCCCAGACCGGTTTGGCGCCACGATGCGACAGCAAGTTCACCACTGGCGACCAACCCGCCGAGACCAGCAACAGGTCACAGGGCAAGGTTTCCGCAGCTGTCCAACTGTCATCTTGAGGCCGTGCCAATTGCACTCCGGTGACGGATTTTTTGCCCAATGCTTTAAGAGGGGCGAGACCCGTTTTCACTTCGACACCAGCCGATTTCATCTGCGCTGACAAATTTGGGGAAATCTCTGCCCTCAGATCAACCAAAGTGACTTTTGCACCAGCCTGTGCCAGCTCGGCGGCAGTCACATAGGCGGAATCGTTATTGGTACTCAGCACGATATTCTGGCCGGGCAAAACGCCAAAACGGTTCAGATAGCTTCGGGCGGCAGCGGAAGTCATCACACCGGGGCGATCATTGTTTTCAAAGGCAAGAGTGCGCTCCAATGCCCCCGTTGCCAGAATGGTCGCTCCAGCCCGTACGGTCCAGAACCGTTGGCGCGGTGAATGATCCGGTTTCACTGCCAAATGATCCGTTACCCGCTGCAACAGGCCTGCTGTACCGTAGTCATAAAGGCCAAAGGCAGTTGTGCGCGTCATGATCCGAACGCCTGCAACCTCAAGCGCGGCCACCTGTTCTTGGCGCTGCGCCTCACTCATTGGGTCTCGCTGATTTAGGAGATCGCCACCAAGCTCAAAATCCTGCTCAACCAGGATTACATCCTTGCCCAGCTTTGCGGCTTGCAGTGCGGCACTCCTGCCCGCAGGGCCAGACCCAACAACCAGAATATCACAAAAAGCATGCACATGATCATAGGTATCTGGATCAGCGACACGGGCTGCTTCCCCCATACCGGCGGCTTTACGGATCAGTTTCTCATACTGCATCCAAATGCCGGTTCCACGGCCCCATTCAAATGGCGGCAACCCCATGAAGGTTTTGTAGTAAAACCCGGCCGAGAAAAACCGACCGAACAGACCCAAGGCAGAGCCAACATCGTTGCGTACATTTGGCCAAGCGTTCTGCCCATTGGCGGTCAACCCGTCGAACAGTTCAACCATGGTGGCCTTGGCATTGGGCTCGACCCGATCGCCTGTGTCGAGGGTGACGATGGCTCCGGACTCCTCAACACCCGCGGACATGATGCCACGCGGGCGGTGGTATTTGAAACTACGGCCCAGGATCACCTCCCCCCCGGCCATCAGAGCCGAGGCAAGCGTGTCACCGGCATAACCCTGGTAAGACCTGCCATCCCAGGTGAACCGGAGCGGGCGGCTGCGATCTATCCGCCCACCGCTGTTCAGACGTGTTCCGGTCATGTTGTCACCTCTAGCGCGACGGCCATGTCTGGATGGGCGGCGCGAACGGAATGGATTTCGTGGGTCATGGTATCGCGCTCGACATAGATCCACATGCGGCAGCCGTTCGCATGCTGCCAGGTCTCGACTTGCACACCACAGATGTTTTCGCGCTGAAACACTGCATCATGCCAATCCTGCATCGGCGCATCCAGGCTGGGGTATATGATCGAGCCATCCCCGCCATAAGTGAACTCACTATGATCTCGGGTGCCGCAAAACGGACAGGGTATTCTTATCATTCTGTTTATCCTTATCCGTGCAGTTTCGGATCTGGGCCAGCGCCGCGCTCATCCAGTTGGATGCCACGCTCAAACCGCTTCAGGTCATGATTGGCGATCACCTTATGGGGACGATCATTGGCAATCAGATCGGCAAAATATGTGCCCGAAGCCGGAGTGGCCTTGAAGCCGCCGTAGTTCCAACCCGCGTTCAGATAGAGGTTGTCGATGGGCGTTTTTGAGATGAAATGTGACCCATCCATCGACATATCAACGACTCCCGACCAATGCCGCAGCAGCCGCACCCGGCCCAGACAGGGCAACACCGACATCGCCGCCTCGGCTACGTCCTGTACAATCGGCAGGTTGCCCTTTTGCGCATAGGACTTGTACCAGTCCAAATCGCCGCCAAAGACCATGCCACCCTTGTCAGACTGTGAAATATAGAAATGCGCGCCGCCCATGCCAAAGACCACCACCTGGTCCAGCAAAGGTTTCAACGGCTTCTGAAACAAAGGCCTGCAATTTGTGTGGATTCAATCGGCAGGTGGCTCATCCCTGCCATGTTCCACAGACGCGAGGTACTACCCGCAACTGCCAGTCCCAGCTTGCCTGTGGTGATCTTACCGCGTGAGGTTTCAATCGCCGTGACCTTGCCTCCTTCACGCAAGATACCTGTGACTTCGCAGTTCTGAATGATGTCTATGCCGAACTGATCCGCCGCCCTTGCATAGCCCCAGATCACCGCATCATGGCGCGCGGTTCCAGCCCGTTTATGCACCGCCGCCGCCATGATCGGAAAACGCGCATCAGAAGCGTAGTTTAGATGCGGCACCGCCTCTTTCAGTTGTTCAAGGCTCCAGATTTCGGCATCCGCATTCCCGGTGCGCCGCATGATGTTGTAATCGCGTGAGACGGCATCCACGGCACCCGGACTGTGCAGCAGGGTAATATGCGAACGCTGGCTGAACATCACGTTGTAGTTCAGCTCATGGCTCAGCTCTTCCCAGAGTTTCAGCGAATCTTCATAGAATTCGCGGTTGCCCGGTTGCGTGTAGTTCGACCGCAC